>JAEELB010000148.1 GCA_016288705.1 Lachnospiraceae bacterium
GGCGTCGAGTTCGGCGGCGGGGAGTGGGAGAGCAGGGTCTCCGAAGTCTACGGAGGTGATTATCTGTGTCAGGACTACTGTCCGCAGTATTTCACGGAAAATATAGACTATGCCTGGGGAGACGGAGTGTTTAAGCGCTACATCAACATGGCCGGGCTTTATATGTATGACGGGGTTTTCTCGGGAGTTTATTCGCGGATGGCAGAGGGGAGCGGGATAATCGCATCCCACCGGAACGAGCGCACGGTTCCGACCTTTGTGGTCTGAGTCTTAGGCAAATCCTTTTCTTTTTCTCGCGGCGTCAATAAGGGCTTCGGCTTCATCAAAGGCTTTGGGCAGGAAGCTGCTCACATCCTCCTGCCCTTCCTTTTCTTTTGCCTTTATTTCCTCCCAGTTCGCAAGCACTTCATCGGATCCTGCGACCTTTGCGTCTCCGAATACATGGGGATGCCTTCGGATCATCTTGCTGCTGACGCAGGATATCACGTCATCCATGGTGAAAAGCCCTTCTTCCTCCGCGATCTGAGCGTGCATCACCACCTGGAGCAGCAGGTCTCCCAGTTCTTCTTTGAGATTATCCGGATTTCCGGTCTCATCGAAGATATTGATCCCGCAGATCACCTCTGAGGCCTCCTCGATGCAGGCTGCCTTGAGGCTGGCGTGGGTCTGCTCCCTGTCCCATGGACAGCCGTCCGGGGCGCGCAGACGCCTTATTATCTCTACGAGATCGTCAAATGAGTCCATGGATCACTTCTTCACGGAACCTACGGCTGTGGCAAGCACTATCATGTCGAGCCCCGCCTCTATGAAGTAGAAGCCGATGAGGAAGCCTATGGTCAGCGCCGGCACCATGGGGTGGAAAAGTGAGTAGATGCCCAGGATCACGCCCAGTATGCCCAGGATCAGACCAAGGATCCATCCTTTCTTCACGCCCCTTGCCACCAGTGAGACATAGATGGAGACGGCGCCCTGGATTATGAACCATACGGCTACGCAATAGATCATCATGGCGTCTATTATGAGTGTGGTTCCCGGTTTGAAGATGGAAATAAGACCGATTATCACGGCAGGGATATGCATCACAAGTTCCACCGCGCTGGCTCTTCTTCCGATCACCCTGACGATACCCGCTACGCCGTAGACCAGCATAAGGATCGCGATGAAATAACCCGTCTCAAAAAAAGTCTGGGCGGGGGACATCATGCATGAAAAGCCGCCTATCATAAGAAATACGCCGATTATTATCGATAAAATTACCATTTTTCATCCTCCTGTTACGAATTGTACTGTGGTTTCCGATATATTTACCTGTATCAGAGTAAACGGGGAGACATCCGATGTCAAGTCGGGATGCGCTGCGGGGGAGGAGCTGATTTAAAATTGTAAATCCCGGTGAAATGTGGCGGGGGAGGACCTGCTTCGGTGGTGAAAAAAAGTCAGACTGTGCTATAATACACAAAATTGTCTGTGACGATACGGCCTGAGGAAAGACAGAACTGCCTGATCTTTCGGCTTGTAGCGCATATCAGGGCTTTGGAAGGGTATCATATGGAGATCGTAAAACAACGTAAAGTGTTGAACAAAAGAGTAGTCATATCGTGTATTTCCTCTTTAGTGTGCCTTGTTTTGCTGTGCTGCCTCTTTGCGGGTCTGGTGAAGCATGACCTTGAATCCGAAAAGGAGAGATACAGCTACATCGCCAAGAACGAGGCGGAACACATCATCACCACCATCGATTGCGTTATGGCGAGGACCAATACTCTCCAAGCCATGATACAGGATCATAACGGGGATACTTCTTTTTTTGACCTTGTCGCCGGGGATGTTTACAGGAGTGTAAAAGAGGAGACGGGCGTCACGCTCAAGAATTTTGCTCTGGCCCCTGACGGCGTGGTTTCGGACGTATATCCCCTGAAAGGAAATGAGGCCCTTGTGGGATTTGATTTTCTCGATACGACCCGGCTGGGTAATCTGGAGGCAAAAGAAGCGTATGAGAAAGGCGATACCATACTGACAAATCCCTTTGAACTCGTGCAGGGCGGAATGGGCATGGGCGGCAGAGCTCCCGTCATTTTGAGAGACGGAGATAAGGAAGTACTCTGGGGCCTTGTGACGGTCACTATCGATTATGACAACCTTATAAAGGTGCTGGGTCTCGATAACCTGGAAGGCATGGGGGTGAACTACGCTCTTTCTTACATTGACGAGGAAGGCACAAGCCATGTCATGCATTCGATAGGAGAACTCGGCGACGACAACGTAAAAACGCGGTTTAATGTTCGCAACCTGACCTGGGAACTGGAAGTGTCACCGAAAAAAGGATGGATCTCCGTATACATGGTTTTGCTGTCTGTACTTATTTTTCTGATCATTTCAGGCTTCGTGGGTTTGTTTACAGGCATTCTGCTGAAGCTGCGCGAAACAAATGAAACCCTGTTACATCTCTCCGTTACGGACCAGCTGACCGGCGGTTTTAACCGCACATCCTATGAAGCGGAGCTTCATAAACTGTCCGAAAGGCCTCTGGACGATGATCTGGTCTATGTTTCGGCTGACGTGAACGGATTGAAACAGATCAATGATACACTCGGCCATCTGGCGGGAGATGAGATCATCATCGGCGCGGGAAACTGTCTGCGGGAAGCTGTCGGGAAATCCGGAAAAGTATTTCGCATAGGCGGAGATGAATTTGCCGCCCTTATTAACGTTGAAGACGGATCCCTCGACGCGATCCTCGAAAAACTGGATTCTCTGACGAAGAAATGGAGGGGAAAGAGCGTAAAGGGATTGTCGATGTCTGTGGGACATGCATCTCATAACGAGTTCCCTGAGGCAACTGTCGAAGAGCTGATCAGAGTCTCCGATAAAAGGATGTATGACTCAAAGCGCGCATACTACCGGTCTGAAGGCGTTGACAGACGAAGGACATCAGGCGGCTGAAGCTGCGGGCGCGAAGCGGATGGCTTGCCCTGCCCTGATCTTCGGAAATGTGTTGACAACGATCCTTCGATGTGGTAACCTTTCTACTTGTTCAGCCGAAGACAGCAGGTGCCCTGAAGGGCGTAAGGAGCGAAAGCCCGCCAGCCGAGGACAGACATATAGTGTGTATGCCTCATTACGGTCTTCGCGCATGCGGAGGCCGTTTTTACTGTCAGTTCGGTAAATAAAGAAAAAGGAGGAAAGACAGGTAATGGCAAAGACAGAGCAGAAACAGGTCGTGATAGACGCGATCGCAAAGAGTCTCTCTGAAGCCAGCTCGGTTGTTCTCGTGGATTACAGAGGACTCACCGTGGAGCAGGATACAAATCTGAGAAAACAGCTCCGTGATGCCGGCGTTCATTACAAGGTATACAAAAATACCATGATGAACTTCGCTATCAAGGGCACTCAGTTTGAATCCCTCGGTGAACATCTGAAGGGACCCAGCGGCTGCGCTATGTCGACCGGAGACGATCCCATCGCAGCTGCCCGTGTGCTTGCGAATTTCGCGAAGAAGGCCGACAAGCTGGAGATCAAATGCGGGGTGATAGAGGGAACACTCTATGATGCCGCAGGCGTTCAGGAACTTTCAAACATTCCCTCGAGAGAGGAACTGCTTTCAAAGCTCCTCGGAAGCATCCAGTCGCCCATCACAAACTTCGCTCGCTGCATGAAGCAGTTGGCGGAAAAAGGCGGCGCTTCGGGAGAGGAAGCAGCCCCTGCAGAGGAAGTGAAGGAAGAGGCTCCCGCAGAGGAGGCGAAGGCTGAAGCTCCCGCAGAGGCACCCGCAGAGGAAGCAAAGGCAGAAGCTCCCGCAGAGGAAGCACCTGCAGCAGAAGAGAAACAGGAAGAGAGCGCGGCGGAGACAGAGACTCCCGCAGCTGAATGATTAAGGAGGTAATATCATGGCAAAACTTTCAACCCAGGAATTGATAGATGCGATCAAGGAGCTCTCTGTCATCGAGCTCAATGATCTTGTGAAGGCATGCGAAGAGGAGTTCGGCGTATCCGCAGCGGCAGGCGTTGTCGTGGCAGCAGGCGGCGCAGGCGCAGCTCCCGCAGCAGAGGAGAAGACCGAGTTTGATGTTGAGCTTACCGAGGTAGGTCCCAACAAGGTCAAGGTCATCAAGGTCGTCCGTGAGATCACCGGTCTCGGACTTAAGGAAGCAAAGGATGCCGTTGAGGCCGCTCCCAAGGTCCTCAAAGAGGCCGCTCCCAAGGCTGAGGCAGAAGACATCCAGAAGAAGCTGGAAGCCGAAGGCGCAAAGGTTACCCTCAAGTGATCAATTCGCAGATCGGGAAATAAGAATCGGAAAGGGGCTGCCCGCGGGCAGCCCCTTTTATGTTGCGGACAACGAGCACGAAGTGCGAGATGAAGTAAGCAGTGAACCATGCGCCCGGATGCGTGCTTGCACGCAGATACGGGGATATGGCGAACGCGCATCACAGAGCAGGGGATCCCTGTCCGATCATGACGACGAGCCGGGACCTCAGAAGCAGGAGGCGATGATATCTATGACTGTGTCCTGCTGTTCTTCGGTCATCTTGATATCCGAAGGGAGGCACAGTCCCCGCCTGAAAATGTCCTCATTTACGGTCTCGCCGTGATGCCCGATGAACTCATACCTGTTATAGAAGGGCTGCAGATGCATGGGCTTCCAGATGGGCCGGGATTCAACGTTGTACTCCGAAAGTGTCTTCATTATCCTGAGAACGATGGCGGATGGGCATATCCCGGACAGCATGCCGGGATAATCCTTTGATACGTCTTCCTTTTCATCGGCGGCGTCGCACACGTCCTTATTTACAAGAATGCCGGAAAGCCAGAAATTCGGCCTTGCCTCCGGGGCGTAAGGGTTCATGGAAAGAGGGAGTCCGATTTCCGAAAACCGCTCTGCATAATGCCTGTAGATCCGCTCCTTCTCCTTTACATGCTCGGCCAGATGCAGCAGCTGTCCCCGGCCGATGCCGGCCACGATATTGCTCATCCTGTAATTGTAGCCGAGCTCCCTGTGTTCATACCAGGGATACGCCTCGCGGGCCTGGGTGGCCATGAAACGGGCTTTTTTAATGACGCTTTCGTCATCAGACAGAAGCATCCCGCCGCCCGAAGAGGTGATGATCTTATTTCCGTTGAAGGAAAGGATCCCGAAATCCCCGAAGCATCCGCACTTCCTCCCCTTCAGGGACGAACCCAGGGATTCTGCGGAGTCCTCGATGAGAGGGATGCCGCGGGATCTGCAGATGTCTTCCATCTCGTCAAGACGGGCAGGCGTGCCGTAGAGATCCGCGGGAACCACGGCCTTAGCGTCCGGGTGTCTCTCCAGGGCTTCCTCCAGAAGTTCCGGATCCATGTTCCAGGTTTCTCTCTCCGAGTCCACGAAAATAAGCTCGGCGTCCTGGTACACAGCCGGATTCACCGTGGCGGAGAAAGTCATATCCTGACAGATGACCTTGCTCCCGGCGGTGACTCCCGCAAGCCTGAAAGCCAGATGGAGGGCGGCCGTGCCCGAGGCGAGAGCAGCTCCGTGTCCACTCCCCGTAAAGGATGCGGCCTCTTTTTCAAAGCAGTCAACGTTCTCCCCAAGGGGAGCGACCCAGTTCTTGTCGAAGGCGTCCTGAATGTATTTCATCTCCTCCCCGTGCATGGTGGGAGATGAAAGGAAGATCTTTTTTTCGAAAGGTTTGATATCCATGTCGATAATACCCCACTGTCTGTTTTTGGACTGTGTGAGTTTATATTTTCCTTTACATAATGAGGGAAACCCACGGGGATCATTATACTCCGCTGCAGGATATTTGTGAAGAATAATAATGACCGCTGCGGCTGTTCACCGCTTTACCGAAGCCGTGATGATAATATGTGACCTCCGGTTTGTAGGTTGTTGAATTGTCCTGTATACTACAGATCAGATGTTACGGATCAAATGTTACAGATAAGATGTTACAGATCAGATGTGAGAGGTCACGATAAGAGGCGACCGGCGGCGTTGACACCGGCCGGCGTCACTGCTCCGGGGTATGACTTCGCAGCTTGCAGCAGGTTTTCCCCTTGTCCGCCCGCTGACAGCCGAAGACCGGGTGATGGAGATAAGAATGGAACTTGAGAAGATACCATATAAACTGACCGTCTGTAAGGTAAAAGACGTATCCTGTATAAATATGAACGCGGAGTTTTATTTTGTGGGAAAGACGTATGAAGAGCTTTCGCTGGTGTGCAGGACGGAGGACACTCCGCAGGATACGGCGGAACGTGATGACGGGTGGAGAGGATTCCGCATTAAAGGGGTGCTTGATTTTTCGCTGATCGGCATCCTGTCAAGGATATCCGGTATCCTGGCGGAGCATGAGATCGGGATCTTCGCCGTATCCACGTACAATACCGATCATATCCTGGTGAAAGAAGAAAACTTTGAGCGGGCGCTGAGTGTATTGTGCGCTGAAGGTTATTCAGTAAAATAAGGCCGGAGAGATGATAAAAATGAAGATCAGATTCGGAAAGATGATATCGACGATCCTGTGCGCAGCCCTGATCGCAGCCTTTGCGAGGCCTGTCTGCGCGGAGGCCATGAGCGCGACGGAGAAGGATACTTTGGCCATGGGGATGGATGTGGCGAAATACCAGGGGACCATAGACTGGCAGAAAGCCTACAACGCCGGAGTGCGCTTTGCCTTTATCAAGGCCGGTTCGAAAAATGGCGTCGATCCTTATTTTGCCGAGAACATGAGAGGGGCGAAGGCTGCGGGGATAAAGACGGGGGTTTATTTGTATTCCTACGCCACCTCCGTGGCGGAGGCGTATTCCGAGGCGGTGCTCATGATCTCCTGGCTGGACGAGTATGAAATAGATTTCCCCGTGGTTTATGATGTTGAAGATCCAAGTATGCGCGGGATCGACAGGGCGGAGATCGGAAAGATGATAGAAACCTTCTGCAATCTCATTTCCGACGCAGGGTATTTCCCCATGATCTACTCCTACAGGAACTTCTTCCGTTCCACTATCGGAGATGTCCCGTATCCGAAGTGGGTGGCTCAGTGCGGGGATTCTCTGTCCTGCGATCTCACGGATGTAATGTTCTGGCAGCAGAGCTCGGAAAGCTACATAAACGGCATAGAGCCGAGGGTGGACGTGGATTACCAGCTTGTGGATCTGTCCGATAAGATCGTCAGGGACGGATTCGCGGAGAGAAACGGAAGGACCATGTGCTTCTCCGGGTACCGGAGGCTCACGGGCTGGGCGGAATTTAACGGTTACAGGTATTACATGGACCCCAACGGGTACGTGCAGAAAGGGATGGTCCTGGACGATAACGGCGCCACCTATTACCTCACCGAGACCGACGGCCACGCCGCCACGGGGGTCGTCACCATCGGCGGCAAGGCCTACGAATTTGACGCCCAGGGAAAAATGAAGAAATAAGTGATCCGCGGGAGAGCTGAGAGAAAGCTGAGGGGAGAACAGGGAAATGCCGAAGGACGGAAAAGAGCAAAAGATACAGCATGGGAGTGAGAATAATGACAGCCGTGTCAGCTGAATATAAGGTCCCGTTTCATACATCGCCCGTGAACGGCACCGTGACCGTCCCCGGTTCAAAGAGCATCACCAACAGGCTTTTATTATTGTCTTCCATCACGGAGGGCAACGTGCGGATACGCGGAATACAGAAGGGGGAGGATGCCGTTCATTTTATCCGGTCAATGGAGGATCTGGGCATTATGTCCGAAGAAAACGGAAATGATATCCTGATCCATGGAAATGGCGGCAGATTTCCCGCCGAGGCGTCGGTGAACGTCGGGAGCGGAGGCACCGGTGCCAGGTTCCTGTCGTCGCTTCTGGCCTTATCCCCCGGAGAATACAGGGTGGACTGTTCGGAACAGATGAGCAGAAGGCCTATGGATCAGCTCTTCAAAGCCTTGAGAGATCTGGGGGCCGGGGTTGACTGCTGCAGGGAGGAAGGACACCTTCCCGCGGTGATACGCGGTATCAGGCCCGAAGGAAGAGTGTCGGCCACGGTTGATACGGATGTCAGCACCCAGTTCCTGTCGGCGCTCCTGCTTTCTTCACCTCTTGTTCCCGAAGGGATGGAGATACATGTTACGGGCTCCAGGAAGAAGGGGAGTTACGTGGGGATCACTTTGGACTGTTTGAAACGCTTCGGTGTGGAGGTCCTGTATGACGAAGTTTCTTCTATATATTATGTAAACCCGCCCCATAACCGGATAATAAATCCGGAAACGGTCCTTTGCGAGCCGGACGTCAGCGCTGCCTGCTACTTTTATGCCGCAGCCGCTCTGACCGGAGGCAGTGTCTGTGTTTCGGGCCTTTGCAGGGATTCCGTCCAGGGGGATATGAGATTTATAACAGACGTCCTTTTGCCTATGGGCTGCAGTCTTTCGGAAAGCGGATCCGGTATGACGGTTACCGGCCCCGTGAATGGGAAGCTTGGGGCTGTCGATGTGGATATGCAGGATTTTTCTGATCAGGCTCTGACCCTGGCTGCCATTGCGCCCTGGGCCGACGGTCCCGTTCATATCAGGAATGTGGGCCATATCAGAAAGCAGGAGTGCGACAGGATGGACTGCATTCGTGACTGCATGGAAAGAGCCGGCGTCAGGTGCGATATCGCTGGGGATGATATATGCATTTTCCCCGGTGAGCCCGGACCTTGCAGGATCGATACCAGAAATGACCACAGAGCCGCCATGGCCATGAGTCTCATGGGACTCAGGACCCGCGGCGTCGTGATCGAAAATCCTGATTGCTGCAGAAAGACTTTCCCCGGTTATTTCCGGGCATTGGACAGGCTCCTTCTCGGGTGACGGGAGAGCCTGAGACAGCAGGACTGCGTCAGCGCCGTCCGCCGTTTTCGGGGTTCCGGCGGGGTCACGGACGGAAGTCACGATCTGTCGGAGCCGGTGCCGCAGCGACGGTGAGTCAGCACCAACCGCCGTCCAGGGTTACGATCTGTCCGGTCATGTAGGCAGGTCCGTTGATCAGTGAGATGACCGCATCCGCCGCTTCCTCCGGACGTCCCATCCTGCCGGCGGGTATTTCTTCTATTATCTCTCTGATCTCATCTTCCGACAGGTGGCTGTTCATATCCGTATCCATCATGCCGCAGGCCAGCGCGTTAACCCTGATCCCTGAAGGCGCAAGCTCTCTGGCAAGGGCTTTTGTAAAGGCATTTACCCCTCCCTTGCCGGCGGAGTAGGCAGTTTCCATTGAGGAACCGTGTTCGCCCCAGACGGAGGAAATATTGACGATATCGCCCCTCCCCTTTTTTAACATCATGGGGACGGCAAGTCTTGAGGCGTAGAATACGGATGAAAGATTCGTCCTTATTATCATGTCCCATTCTTCCGGGGAGGTCTCCGTCATGAGTGAGAAGCGGGATATGCCGGCGTTGTTCACAAGGACATCCAGAGACCTGATATGCGAGAACAACCGGTCTACTGCCCTGTAGTCGCCCATGTCACAGATCTCGGGGCAGGATATAATGCCATACTCTTCTGATATTTTATGAGAGAACTCCTTGAGCGCGGTCTCCTCCTTTAAGCAGGTGAGATACAGATTGTAACCCTCCGCCGCCAGTCTTTCGGCTATTGCCCGGCCAAGTCCTCGGGAAGCACCTGTTACAAGGGCGTATCCTGACATTTTTTTTCCCTCTCTTTAGTATATTGTATAATCTTTCCGGCGGGTCCGGATGACCCTGCCAATGCCCGGGGCCTGCCTGTTTGCCTGAACGGATGCTATGTCCGGTCGGCGGGAGCATATCTGCCCGATCGACAAAACCATTTCACCGGCGGTACTTCGCATTTAGTGCTGCGTCCGGTTCATGCATCCATCCGGGCATCATATTGCAAACTGCATAAATGCCTGTCAGTTTACACGGTCACTCCGACAGCAGTCAGTATACATGGAAATCCGCGATGCGACAAATACCGTGGGATCCTTCCGGCCGGGAGCCGGAGTGGATTTTCGCATAAAACGGGCGAAAAAGCGGAATTAGTGCGAAAAATCCGCGAGCGGGGGAAGATTTTCGCATAAAACAAGCGAAAAAGGCGTTCCAGTGCGAAAA
Organism: Lachnospiraceae bacterium; assembly: GCA_016288705.1. Lineage (GTDB taxonomy): Bacteria > Bacillota > Clostridia > Lachnospirales > Lachnospiraceae > JAEELB01. The sequence goes on from JAEELB010000148.1 coordinate 10,059, forward strand.
AAGGCCTGCCGTGGCAGGTGTCGGGAGGGATTTTCGCATAAAACGGGCGAAAAAGCGGATTTAGTGCGAAAAATGCGGGAGCGGGGGAAGATTTTCGCATAAAACAAGCGAAAAAGGCGCTCCAGTGCGAAAAAGCCCTGCCGGGGCAGGTGTCGGGAGGGATTTTCGCATAAAACGGGCGAAAAAGCGGAATTAGTGCGAAAAATCCGCGAGCGGGGGAAATGAGTGTCGGTGATGAGCGTGGGAATGAGCGGATCAGCGGAGGATTTTCCCCGTGAGGTTGACAAGGCGAAACATCGATGATATTATTCGTAACAAAGTTAATAATTTTGTAACAATTAAAACAGGTTCGTAACAGTTAATATATATTCAGAAGGGACTTATGAGAAAAAGCGTAATCAGAATAATAGGCTTGACATCAGCAGTTTTGGTAACAATTTCCGCGTTTCCTGCAGCAGCTACAGGCAACTCGCTGTCATCGGTTCTCCCGAAGGCGGGCGTGGATTATACTCTTGACCCCAATTCAAAAACACTTTCTACCCTGAAGGAAGAATCTGACAGAGAAAAGAAGGCGGCCAGCGAGAAGGCCGGACTTTCCACGACTGCCACTGTGGTGGAGGGCACCGAGAAGGCCGTTGAGACTGTTCAGAGCATAAGCGAGACCGGTCTTGAGACTGTGGGGACCGGGACGGATTCCATAATAGAGTCCATCAGCGAGACTCTCCCTGTGGGAGCGGATCCTTCACTTACCGTTGCTGCCGCTACGGCGGTGGGATCGTTCCCGACTGAAAATGAAGAGAGCACTGAGCCGGAAATAGAGGACACGGTCATTGTTTCCCAGTTTTATGAGGAAGGACTTGCAAAAGCCTCAAATACGGATCTTGAGGATGAAGAGGAAGGCTTCAGAAACCTGGTCATAGCCGATGTTAATAATTACGTGAATGTCAGGAGCGGTCCCTCCGAGGATTACGAGGTTCTCGGAAAGCTCTACGACGATTCCGTGGGAACTTACCTGAGCGAGGAGAACGGCTGGTACAAGATCTCATCGGGTACCGTCACAGGGTATGTCAAGGGCGAGTATTGCGTCACCGGCGACGCCGCCGTTGATCTTGCGAAGCAGGTGGGTAAGAGGATAGCTACTGTAAATACCACCACTCTTAAGGTCAGAAACGCTGCCGGTATGGACGCCGAGGTTCTGGGCCTTGTTCCGGACGGCGATCAGCTTTTGGTCGAGGAAGAACTCGATGGCTGGGTAAAGGTCAATATCGAGGAAGGTGACGGCTTCGTTTCAAGAGATTATGTAACGCTTTCGACAGAATTTGTGACAGCTGAATCGAAGGCAGAAGAGGAAGCCCGTCTGGCAAGGGAAGCGGAAGAAGTCAGAAGAGCCAGGGAAGCTGCTGAGAAGAAGTCGAGCAATTCCAAGAAGAACGGCAAGAACAGCGGCAATGCCGTCTATAAGGTCTCCGGCAGCGGGACCGGAACCAGTGTTGCGAATTACGCGCTTCAGTTCGTGGGAAATCCGTATGTATACGGTGGGACGAGCCTCACTAACGGGGCGGACTGCTCAGGTTTCGTTATGTCAGTCTACTCACACTTCGGTGTAGGGCTGCCTCATTCTTCATCTGCTGACAGAAGGGTTGGCGCCACGGTTTCCAGCATCAATGAAGCGCTTCCCGGCGACATCATTTGCTACTCGGGACATGTGGGCATTTATATCGGCGGCGGACAGATCGTACACGCCAGTACCGCCCGCACGGGCATCAAGGTTTCAGGCGTCGGTTACAGAAGGATATTGTCCATCAGGAGGATATTCTGAGAGGATTTCGGAGTGGTGCCTTGAGGCCATGCTCCTTCGGATACCGGCAGATCGGATAATATTATAAACAGATCGTGATAATAAGACTGCGGAGAGGCTTAAGCCCTCCGCAGTTTGTCTTGTGCAAACAGTTAGCCATGCGCCCGGGCGCGTGCCTGCACGCAGATCAGGGCATATGGCCGATGCACATCGTCAGGCAGGAATTGTGAGATGATTAAGACAACGAGCCGGGGTCTAGTCCTGCACAGTTGTAAAATTTCACAAAGAATTAAAAAACAAAAGATATTTATTCTCGCGCTCTTTCGCGATGTTTTCCACAATCCGCGTTATGGAAAAGTCAAATATTGGACTTTTACACGAACATTTCCACTTTTTCCACAAAAATAAGGGTAAACATAATATCATTTTATGGAAACTCCCCAAACAAACGTTTTGGTGAATATTCACAAAAAGATCATTTGTGAAGCTTTTTTCCGAGCCACCTGAGCGGCTTTGTGATCCTCCAGGAGGTGCTGTTTTTCATCTGCTCAACGGCCTTGTGAGCATTCTCGGCCTCGCTTCCCGGAAGCGCGTAAATAATAGAGCAGTCGCTGAGTATCTTTTTGTAATCCTTAAGTCTTTCCGCAAGCCCGGAGTGTTCCGCGGAGACGTAATATCTGTTCAGACCGTCGGTAGAAGCGTAACTGTAGTCATTATCCGTGATGAGCTTTTCCCACTCATGGGTGTGAGCCTCGATCATGATTATCCACGGACGGTATTTCTTCAGGTTCATTCCGAGAAGGACCTTTTCCTCAAAGTCCTCGGCGTCGATCTTCAGAAAATGGATATCCGTGCCGGGTTCAACGGCTTCGTCGCATATCTCGTCCAGACGTTTGATGGGAACGGTCTCGGTCCTGGTGCTTTTTTCCGTATACTGATTTTCGGTAAAGGAAGCCAGGACACCGCTCCCTCTGAGCTCCAGCTCTCCGTCCTCATCCGAGACTCCTGCCCGGACATTTATGTCACGGGGGCGGTAAACGGCGTACTCGCCAACGTATCTGCTCTGAGGCTCGATATTGATGCCCCGGCCGCCCCTGTCGTAGAACAGTTTGGTCACTGACATATTCTGGGGATCGTTTGCCCCCACATCAATGTAGAACACATCTTTTACATCCCTCAAAGCGGCAAACAGCCTCAGATCGCAGTCCCTTTCTCCGTAACTTACAAGATATCCCATTTCAGTTCCTCCCGTTTATGTAAGATTTTGACCGATCGCTCTTATCATGCCTGCTTTGAGAAGTCAGCCATCACGATCATAATCATACCACAACAGGCTCCCGGCAGGGAAGAAATATAATTGACACTGTCCCCTTACTATAGTATCTTTCAAGTTGACGTGTATCACAGGCAGGTGGCCTCGGGGGGGCATCTGCCCGGTTATCATTTTGAGAAGGAGGAATGATTATGGCTCGTTTTACGTTACCCAGGGACATTTACCACGGAAAGGGCGCCCTTGAATCACTTAAGACCCTCAAGGGAAAGAAAGCCATCATTTGTGTTGGCGGCGGTTCCATGAAGCGCTTCGGATTCCTCGACAGAGCGAAACAGTATCTGGAGGAGGCCGGAATGGAGGTGGCCCTTTTTGAAGGCATCGAATCCGATCCCTCTGTGGAGACTGTCATGAAGGGCGCTCAGGTCATGCAGGAGTTCGGTCCCGACTGGATCGTGGCTATCGGCGGCGGCTCGCCCATTGACGCGGCAAAGGCAATGTGGATCAAGTACGAGTATCCCGACTGCACCTTTGAGGATATGTGCAAGGTGTTCGGCCTTCCCGAGCTTCGCAAGAAAGCTCATTTCTGCGCCGTGTCGTCTACATCCGGAACAGCGACCGAAGTTACCGCGTTCTCCATCATCACGGATTATGAGAAAGGCACCAAGTATCCCATAGCGGACTTTGAGATCACTCCCGACGTGGCAATAGTCGATCCCGAGCTGGCAGAGACCATGCCTCCCAAGCTTGTGGCCCACACCGGAATGGATGCCATCACCCACGCCATCGAGGCGTATGTTTCCACCGCAAACTGCGAATACACCGACGCTCTTGCGATCCACGCCATCGAGATGATCCAGGGGACCCTGGTCAAATCCTTCAACGGGGATATGGCAGCCCGCCACAGCATGCATGATGCACAGTGCCTGGCCGGCATGGCTTTCTCAAACGCCCTCCTCGGCATTGTTCACTCCATGGCCCACAAGACCGGCGCGGTCTTCGCCGATCTCGGCGCTCACATCATCCATGGCGCAGCGAACGCCATGTATCTGCCCAAGGTCATCGCCTTCAACGCGAAGGATGAGACCGCAAAGAAGCGCTACGGCGTTATCGCCGACTACATGCACTTGGGCGGCGCAAATGACGACGAGAAGGTGAAGCTCCTCATCGCAGAACTCCGCAAGATGAATGACGATCTCAAGATCCCTCAGTGCATCAGCAAGTACGGCAAGGACAGCCTTCCCGCAGATCAGGGCTTTGTGCCTGAGGATGTGTTCCTGGAGAGACTGCCCGGAATAGCGGAGAGAGCCATAGGGGACGCCTGCACGGGCTCAAATCCCAGACAGCCTTCCCAGGAGGAGATGGAGAAGCTCCTAAAGTGCTGTTATTATGACACGGAGGTTGATTTCTGACAGGACCCTGATGCGGTTTCGTAATGTAATTTGACAGAACCCCGATGCGGTTTCGTAATTTGACATGACCCGGGCCGGAGGACGCTGAATGGCGTTCTCCGGCCTGTGTTGTAATTGGGCTGGGTGTGTGTTATTTATTTCATATGGCAACGAGCCGGGGTCTCATCTGCGGATATATCCGCAAGGGAGACTTTGGCGACTGCAGAACACCGGGAGGCTTTGCCTCGAGGCGGACAACGGCGTTGTCGTCGGTCAGTGAGCTTTTCCCCTGCCCGATCGGACAGACCATCGTGAATATGTTTGCAGAGATGTTGATCCGGTTCGCGGGAAAAAGGGACGCAGGAGGTTTTGAGGATGAAGCAGGAAATAAAGAGGATGATGGGGCTCGCTCTCAGTGTTTTCATGCTGGCGGGACAGATGGGAACCATGGGCGTGTGCGCGGCGGCGGTGACGCCTGTGTCTTATGGAAATGCTGTCACACAGGATGCATCGGCAATGCTTGAGCATAATGGGGAAACTGTTACGCATGAAGCGACGGCGTCAGTGTCCGGCGGTTCTGACAACGTTGATGACCCCGGATCACGGACGGCAGACGATACTCTGAATCCGGCTGGGGACGACGAAAAACCCGTTTACAAGACGATCGACGAGGATCTGTTCGCGGTAACTTCATGTGATGTCAAACATACCTCCTATCAGGCATGCGCCGGAATTAAGGCAGCTTCTCCCGGAGAAGATACCAGTCCTTACAACGGGGTGTATCTGATCATCACCGACTCTGATAAAGCGGAATTTTTCCCGGAAGTGGACAAAATATCCTGTTCCGACATAGACGGATCCGGTGATTACTGGACTCAGGGCCCCCACTATGACACCGGTAAATATGATGAAGTAAGCGGGAGTATGACATACAGTTATGATTTTAATGAATTCGGGAAACTGAATACTGAAACCGGACATTGCGATTACCTGAAACCCTCCACCACTTACAGATTCAGGGCGGTTTCCGTCTATGGTGAAGACTACTGCTTCCTGACCGAACCCCTGTCCTTTACCACGGATCCCGAGATCACTGCGACACAGGTGAGCTTTGGCGAGATCACCACGAAAAGCGGCTATTACAGGGAATCGGTGAGCGTTCAGATAAATGATCCCGGAAATGAGATACTGCCCGGGATGAGTGAAGTCTATCTTGTGAAAAAGAAGGAAGGGCATACAGAACCGGAGTATGATGATATCCTTGCCCGGCTTACTTATGATCAGGATGATGAAGTATATAAAGGCACTGTGGATTATACGGATGAAGATGTCGAACTTCTTTTTCCCGTGATCGTAATGGGAAAAAAGACATATATCTCTCATCCGTTTGAACTCGGGGTTGAGGATCCGGAAGAGCAGAAAGCGGTTGTGAATGCTGAAGTCACCCCTATGGGCATCGTGGGGATCGCTGAGGTATCGCCATATTACGATGTGGATGAGATGGCAGTCAGGGTGTGTCACAAAAAGAAGCCTGAAGAACAGCCTGTGGGTTCCGGAACTCAGTCCGCAAAGCCCCTTGGGGAAGGCTCAGAAGAAAACCATGAAGAGGGTTATAGCCACTATTACTATTATCTGGATGAAAACGGAGTCAGAGTGTGTCCCTATGACCTCGGGGTGTTCAGTTCTGACACGGAGTATTTCTACTATGTCGAACTGTGCCTTAACATGTTTACTGAGAACGAAGAAGTGATCGCGAACTTCGGAAGTTCCGACGAACCGCGGGAGTTCAGAACGGCTGCGTCCGCAACTGTTATCCCTGAATCGGAATTTAATGATAAAAAACTCTATGCCGCCCTTGAAAAGATCTGTGAAGAGATGAATGGCGAAGGGAAAGTTACTGACGAGAAACTGAATACCATTACTTCCCTGAATATCAATTATGACAATAATATCGGCGCCATAAGGAGTCTTGCTGACATTCCCTCGAAGCTTCCTTACCTGACCAGTATCACTGCAAGTGAACAGGATATAAACGATATAGGACCTCTGTATGGAATGAATTATCTTAAGTATGTCAGCCTTGAGTATTGTGATATCAGTGCTCTCGATCCTTTGATCTCCAATGTCAGATGGAAGTCTCTTAACCTTGAAGATAACCTGATCCGGAAGGAGATGCTGGATAATATCACTATCCCTGTTACCTGTGAGTTCAAATGGAGCACAAGGAACACGGAACCGAGGGGACAGGGTGAGATGTATGTGGATAATAACGGAAAATATCCTTTATTTTATTATTATCCCGATATGAAGCCCGGCCGGGATTATTCGGTGAAGGTCACTATAGGCAGCACAGCAAAGACATATGATGATTTCGATAGGTTCCTGGTCACTGACGATCTGAAGAAAGATTTCACCCTGGAGACGAACAGAGAATACCAGATTCAATTGAA
>JAEELB010000149.1 GCA_016288705.1 Lachnospiraceae bacterium
CCAGCGCCCTGTCGGTAAAGTCTTTCACGACGTTGAGCCGCCTGCTTACGATATCCGACTCGTCTCCCGCATCATTCAGAGTGATGTTCACCAGGTCGTGGAGGGAGTTCATATTTGTAGTGAGCTTTTCGATTATGTCGTCCGTGATGTCAATGACCACGTGTGGCTCTGCCTGCCCCACAATGCCGCCCACATCCTTGCGTCCGTAGACCTGGCCGTTGTTGATGCACATATCCACGTAGCCGCTCTGCCTGCCCACAATACCGCCCACGTTGTAGCCCACGTGCTCATAGCCCACCTGTCTGTTGTTCACACAGCTGATAACGTTTCCCTGGGAATAACCGCAGACCCCGCCGGTATCGATGGTGCTCGCCAGAACGCTGTTGGACCCGTGCTTATTGTTGCTTCCGAAGATATCCTTGAGGTTATTTGCGTATTCGCTGATATCAAAATCTTTCTTCGCAAGGGTCTCGTCCACGCTGGTGATATTGACGCGGGAATTGTTTGCGCATCCGCTCACAAGTCCCTGGTTGTAACCGGCTATCCCGCCGGTGTAATGGATCCCCATCACAAGGCCTGCGCTCTCGCAGCCGCTTATCACCCCGGGTTTCTCGTTGTAGCCCACTATCCCGCCGGTATAATCGTAGCCTTCCACCATTCCGTCAAAGGAACAGTTCCTGATGATGCCGTAATTCTCCCCGGCTATGCCTCCTACAGCCAGCTGGTTCTCAGAGAGGATGACCTCGCCCTGAACGCGCAGGTCCTTTATCAGCGCGCTTTCCTGGATGATGCAGAAGAAGCCGGCGTAGGATTCCTCACCGTCCACGTGAAATCCCGAGATGGTGTGGCCGCGCCCGTCAAATACTCCGGCAAATACAGGGATATACCTGAAGCCGCTCCCCTTTACGTCAATATCGTTTTTGAGGATCACTGTCCTGTCCCTGGACCAGGTGTCAAGGGAACAGTTGGCCGCAAGTTCCTTCAGGTCCTCCGCAGTCCCGACATAGAAGTTTGGCTTTCCGGCCGCGGAGTCACCCGGGGATATGCCTGAAGATACGCCGGCGTACCCTCCCTGTGACTTTCCGGATATTCCGGATTCCTCTCTGGCGTCGCCCCTTATCATGTCTTCGTAAGTCGAGGGCGCAGCGGAAGACTTATCCGATCCCGAAACGGATCTTCGGGCAGAGCTTTCCCCGGGAGCCCGGGATTCCTCTTCTTCGTCACGTGAAGAGTCGCTTTCAGGGATCTCATTTCCATCCTCGTCCACGCGCAGCACCTTTATGGTGTGGTTCTGTCCTCCTCCCTCGGTCACATTCACCGCTTCGGAGGCCCGGGAGCCCGAGACCGTAAGAACGGATAATAAAAGCGGGATCAGGACCGACAGCGTAAGGAGTCTCCGGAGGCTGTTATGTCTCGTCATCCTGCGCCTCCTTTCCGGACTGTCCCGAAGGACCCGGCACATCTCCTGCCTCAGCCGGACCCTTCCCATCCATCCCCTGCTTGGACGAAGGACTGCTCAGATAGACGACCGCCCTGTCCTCCGGATCAGATTCCTCCTCCGGACCGCCCGACGCTTCGTCCTCATTTGCATCGGAGACAGGCAGGAGCATGGCTCTCAGTTCCCGCTCCGCCTCTTCCTCGGTCAGCTTCGTTATGCTGCCCGAATCCACAAAGGCGTTGACCTCGCCCCGTACTATGGCGCTGACCCGGCCTACCACATGGCCGTTGATATTACCGCTGATAGCGCCGCTTATGCGGTTGATCCCCTGCAATTCGTGGGTCCTTATGGGCATGTTCATGACAAACGCCGTCTTGCTTATGATGGTATCGCCCACCAGCAGGATCTGGGGCAGCACGAACATGGTTATGAAGATGGAGATAATGGTGCCCCGGCCAAGACACTGCCCGATGCCGTATATGGCGCCGTCAGAGGTCAGCATGCCGATGAGTATGCCGGCCACGGCCAGCATCGTTCCTGAGGTGACGATTGTAGGGAAGGAAGCGTTCATCGTATCCACGATGGATTCCCTCCTGCCCATGGACTCCCTCAGTTCGGTGTAACGGCCGGCTATGACTATGGCGTAGTCTATATTTGCGCCCATCTGGATTGAGCTTACGATGAGCTCGCTGAGGAAGAAGATATTGTCATGCATGAGCGCCGGCACGGAAAAGTTGATCCAGATACTGCCCTGTATGACCGCGATGAGCAGCACCGGCATTCCGGCGGACTTGAAGGTGAAGAGGAGCACCACCAGCACTACCAGGATAGACACTATGGTCACCACCAGATTGTCTCTGGAAAAGGTCTTTTTCAGGTCATACTGGCTTACGGATTCACCCACGGTGTATACGCTGCCGCCGCCGTAATACTCGTACGCCATACTGTGCATACGGTCGATGAAGTCCTGAGTCTCGTCGCTCTCCTCGGGAAGATCCAGGTATACCAGCATTCTTGAAAAATTCTCCCCCTGGAGCTGTTCCTTTGCGAAGTTCATCATCTTGTAGGCGTCGTCTAGCGTCTCCTTCGCATCCTCGTCCAGTGAGACATAACCCTCATCTATCTCGTCATGGATGAACATGAACATGTCGATCAGAGGCACCTTGTAGGACTCAAGTCCGTTCACTACCTTTGCGTAGTCCTCATCATTTACGGCATAGGCCGTGTAGATCAGCTCCGCCAGCTCGTAATCCATCTCGATGAGTTCCGAGAACTGTCTGGGGCTGAGTCTGTCCGTAAGGGTGTAGCCCTCCAGAGCTTCGGTATTTGCAAGGCCGGTGCAGGACTTGACTTTCCCTGTATCCATGAGGTCATCCAGGAGCTGCCGTTCCTTGTCGTAGTCGCCTGCGGGCACCAGAAACGCGATCAGATTCTCATCGCCGAAATTCTCGGCTATCATCTCATCCGCTATCTGGACTTCATTTTTAATGGGGGTGTGCAGGGTGGAATAGCCGAACACGTAAGGGCATTTATTGGAAATAAAGAAAGCCGCCACGATGACCACCAGGAATAAGGGCGCTATTATGAACCTGGTCTTGTAGTCGAAGTTCCCCACGAATGGGATGTCCGGTATGAAATTCCTGTGTTTTGTGGCCTCCATGGGGCCGGAGAACAGCATGATCACTCCCGGCATGAGCGTGAACACGGAGATCAGGCTCAGGATTATGGCCTTGATCAGGACAATGCCCATATCCGGACCGATCCGGTACTGCATGAAGGTCATCGCTATGAGACCGCCGATAGTGGTGAGGGAACTCCCGGCGATCTCGGGGATCGCCTTCGAGAGAGCCACGATTATGGCTTCCCTGGGCTCCTTGTCCCTGTGTTCCTCCTTATATCGGTTCAGGAAAATAACCGCATAGTCCACGGACAGGGCCAGCTGAAGGACTATGGTGACGGAATCGGACACAAATGAGATCGTGCCCATAAAGAAGTTTGAACCCAGCTGAAGGACGGCGCCTGCTCCGAAGGTAATGAGGAGCACCGGAATCTCCGCATAGGCTTCGGTGGTGATCAGGAGCACCGTGAGGACCACGATCACCACGAGAACGGAGATCACGTTCATCTCGGCATTGATCAGCTCTGCCTGTATATCCCCCAGAGTGGTGGACAGATAGGAATCGTAGGGTTTTATGTATTCCTTGACCTTTTCCAGCGGAACAAGCACCGCATCGTCATTCTCGTCATAATCAAAGGTGACTTTGAAAAGGGCCGAACCGTTATTGTAATGATCGGGAGTATCGTCGAAATCAACCGAGAACACCCCGTCGATGCCTTCAAGATCGAACAATATCTTTCCCGCCTGCTCGAGAGAGACATTTGCGATCATGACCGAGCAGGAACCGTAGGTCTTGAATTCCTCCTCCATGAGATCGAGACCCTGCTTTGTCTCTGTGGACTGAGGAAGATAAGCCGAAAGGGAGTTCTCAACCTTCACCCAGTCTTTTGAAAAAACGGAAAAGATAGCCATCAGTCCGAAAATAAGGAAGAACAGATTGCGCTTGTCCACGATGAACGCGCAGACATTCAGCATGGCGTTTCCGCTCTTTTTTTCGGGTTGCTTGGATTCCAATACGCTTTACTCCTTGGTGTC
>JAEELB010000150.1 GCA_016288705.1 Lachnospiraceae bacterium
AGCGGAAGTGAGCCCGTGCTCCTTTACGTCAACCCCCTCTATCTCCTCTTCCTCGGTGACCCGGAGACCTACGGTCGCTTTAATTACTGAAAACGCTATGTAAATAGTGACCACTGTCCAGAGGATGGTGACAGCCATCCCTCCGAGCTGCTTTATCAGCTGTCCGATACCTCCGCCGTAAAACAGTCCTTCGGTGATCCCTGCTGAGGCAAAACCCGGGGCAGTTTCAGTTGCAAACAGGCCCACGGCCAGAGTTCCCCATATCCCGTTAAGCATATGTACCGCCACCGCGCCCACGGGATCGTCCACATGGGTCACGTTGTCGTTAAACCAGACGCCGAATACCACAAGTAACCCGGAAACAGCTCCGATCAGGGCTGCCCCTGCGCAGTCAGTCACATCGCAGGGAGCGGTTATAGCCACAAGGCCTGCCAGAGACGCGTTCAGGCACATCGATACATCGGGTTTTCCGTACTTCACCCAGGTGAGAGCCATACAGACGACCGTGGCGACAGCCGGAGCCACTGTTGTGGTGAGAAATACGGACCCGAGAGTGGGTACATCGGTGGCCGCGGCGCCGTTAAACCCGTACCAGCCAAGCCACAGGATGAATACGCCGAGAGCCGCTATGACCAGGTTGTGCCCCGGAAACGCGTTTACCTTTGTCACTTTTCCGTTTTTATCTCTCTCATATTTTCCGATCCTGGGTCCCAGCATCCATGCCCCGATGAACGCACAGATGCCGCCCACCATATGTATGCAGTTAGAACCCGCGTAATCGTGGAAGCCCCACTGTGCCAGGAATCCCCCGCCCCAGGTCCAATGGGCCTCTATGGGATAAATAATTGCGGATATGATCGCGGAATAGAGGCAGTAGCTCGAGAACTTCGTCCTCTCGGCCATGGATCCCGACACGATGGTGGCGGTGGTGGCGCAGAACACCAGATTGAACACGAAAGCGGAATAATCAAAGCTTTCATAATGCGTAAAAACATCAAAGGAAAACCCTCCGACAAAACCGCCCAGCATGTTTTCCCCAAGCATCAGCGATGCTCCGCAGATGAACCACATCACCGTGCCGATGCAGAAATCCATAAGGTTCTTCATGATGATATTGCCGGCGTTCTTTGCCCTGGTAAAGCCCGCTTCGCACATGGCAAAACCTGCCTGCATCCAGAACACCAGCGCGGCCCCTATGAGGAACCATACCGCAAACACTTCTCCGTCCAATACTTTCATTATCTCTTCAGTCATGATATCCACCTCCCTCTGACATATAAAAAGGCCATCCCACCTTACGTGATCCACGCCCTTGTGGGATGACCCTTTTTCTGTTGTTCGATCCGGTCACACAGATCACCGGATATGTTTCGGAAAACCTTTTACATTCCGCCCCGGGTCCTTCCGGGGCCCCGGAGAAAGCCGGTCAGTACACCGAGAACAGTATCTTTCCGTAACTCGGGAAAGGCCAGCATTCCTCGCTTGCCAGCATCTCAGCCTCATCCACGTGCTTTCTCAGATGCTCCATCTTCGGGATCACATCGTCTCTCACCGCCTCGGCAGTGCTGAAGACATCGCTGCAGTCCTTCAGGTCTTCCAGTGCCTTTTCCAGATCCTTCACCCTCTCCAGGATATAATCCGTAAGCTCGGAAAGCCTCTCCATAGTGGTGATCTCATAATTGCATTTCACATTTCCGCTGACGGACTTCATGAGGGACGTGGTCCTTGCAAGGCGCTGCAGATAGTGCTCTATTGCCGGAAGGTAGTTCTTCCTGACCATATCCACCATTGTATGACCCTCGATGTTCACGGTCTTGCAATAGTTCTCCAGCATGATCTCGCAGCGGGACTTAAGCTCTGTCTCAGTGAACACCTTGTGGGATATGAGCATGTCCACGTTTTTCCCGTCAAGGAGATGAGGCATGGCGTCAGCCGTTGTCCTGAGGTTCAATAGTCCCCTGACCTCGGTGGCTTCCCTAACCCACTCTTCGGAGTAGCCGTTGCCGTTAAAGAGTATCCTCTCATGCTTCCCTATGACTTCCTTTATCAGGGCGTGAATCTCACCCTCAAAATCCTCCGCGCCCTCCAGTCTGTCGGCGTACTGCTTCAGGCTCTCGGCGACGGCAGCGTTCAGCATGATGTTGCAGCAGGCGATGCTGTTGGAGGACCCCAGAGATCTGAATTCAAATTTATTTCCCGTAAAGGCAAAGGGCGAGGTGCGGTTCCTGTCCGTGGTATCCCTTGAAAATTTGGGGAGAACGTGGACACCGAGCTTTATCACTTCCTTTTCCTTTCCCTGATACGGAGCGTCGTTCTTTATCGCGTCCAGGATAGCGGAGAGCTCGTCACCCAGAAATACGGAAATGATCGCGGGCGGCGCCTCATTTGCCCCCAGCCTGTGATCGTTGCCGGCTGTGGCTACGGACAGGCGGAGCAGATCCTGATAGTCGTCCACTGCCTGTATGACAGCGCAGAGGAACAGGAGGAACTGTGCATTATCATAGGGGGTTTTCCCGGGGGAAAGCAGGTTCGTCCCGTCGTCCGTAGCCATCGACCAGTTATTGTGCTTGCCTGAGCCGTTCACGCCGGCAAAAGGCTTCTCATGGAGAAGGCATACCATATCATGTCTTCTCGCAACCTTGCGCATTATCTCCATGGTAAGCTGGTTGTTGTCGGTGGCCACGTTCGTGGTGGAATAGACGGGCGCCAGCTCGTGCTGCGCGGGAGCCACCTCGTTATGCTCGGTCTTGGCAAGGATACCCAGCTTCCAGAGTTCCTCGTTCAGGTCCTCCATGAACTCAATGACTCTCGGCTTGATCACGCCGAAGTAATGATCGTCCAGCTCCTGACCCTTGGGGGGCATGGCTCCGAAGAGAGTTCTCCCGGTATACACAAGATCCGGGCGTTTCTCGAACATTTCCCTGTCGATGAGGAAGTATTCCTGTTCCGGACCAACGCTGGTCCTGACATACTTTACTTCCTTTCCGAAAAGCCTGAGTATCCTTTTGGCCTGTCTGTTAAGTGCCTGCATGGAGCGCAGAAGCGGCGTCTTCTTGTCCAGAGCATCCCCCGAATAAGAACAGAAAGCCGTGGGAATGCAGAGGGTGTGATCCTTGATAAAGGCGTAGGATGTGGGATCCCAGGCGGTATAGCCCCTGGCCTCGAAGGTGGCCCTCAGTCCTCCCGAAGGAAATGAGGACGCATCCGGTTCTCCCTTTATCAGTTCCTTTCCGGAAAACTCCATGATAACCCCGCCGTCGGGTGAAGGAGAGATAAAGCTGTCATGCTTTTCCGCAGTCACGCCGGTAAGAGGCTGGAACCAGTGAGTAAAATGAGTGGCGCCCTTTTCCACGGCCCAGTCTCTCATCTCGGAGGCCACCGCCTCAGCAACGCTCTCGTCGAGATTCTCATTCTCATCAATGGTCTTTCTCAGGGAATTGTACACATCCGAAGACAGGCGGGAACGCATCACCCTGTCGTCAAACACCATAGAGCCGAAGATCTCGGGTACATTCTGTTTTTTCATAGCTACCTCCTTTTCCGGGCGTTGATTCGCCTGATCCGCATGACCGCGGATATTACTTGAAAAAAGAAAAAGCGCCCCGGAGTTCAACTCCGAGACGCCTTTGTCTCTACGGGAAGAGAGTTTACACCCTGTTCCCGCATTTTGTCAATACCCTTTTTTCGACCGCAGCATTGCTTGATGAACACCGGTGGATATTGTAAAATGACTGAAAAATGAAGATCGGGAGGGAACAGACTTGGGTAAAGATCTGCCGGCTGCCGCGGGGGGGATCCCCGTCAGAACAGAAAAACTATATTACGCCCATCAGTATATAGACGAAAGCGACATAGCCGCCGTGGAGAGTGTGCTCAGAAGCGACTTTCTGACCTGCGGTCCCGCCATAGACGGGCTTGAAGAGAAGCTGTGCCGGATCACGGGAGCTGAGCACGCCGCCGTCTGCACCAACGGTACCGCGGCTCTCCACATGGCCTGCATGGCCATCGGCCTTCAGCCGGGGGACGAAGTCATAGTCACCCCCCTGACATTTGCGGCAAGCGCGAACTGCGTCCTGTACTGCAATGCAAAGCCCGTATTTTCGGATGTGGATCCCGAAACCTACCTGCTGGATCCGTCGAAGATAGAGGAAAAGATAAACAGTCACACAAAAGCCGTTATAACCGTGGACTACGGCGGACAGGCCTCCCCTCTGCCGGAACTCACGGACATCTGCCGCAGGCACGGACTTAAGCTCATAGAGGACGCAGCCCATTCCATAGGCACTTCCTACAGGGGTCTCGGAAATGTCGGTTCCATCGCGGATATAACCACATTCTCCTTCCACGCCGTAAAGGTTGTGACCGGAGGGGAGGGGGGAGCCGTGACCACAAATGATCCCGAACTCTTCTCAAAGATGGCGCTTTACAGGACACACGCCATCACAAGGGATCCCTCCCTCATGGAAAATGAACCCGAGGGTCCCTGGTATTATGAGCAGGTGGGGCTTTCCATGAATTACAGGATGACCGACATCCAGGCCGCCCTTATTTCCGGTCAGCTGGACAAGCTTGAGCTTTTTAAGAAGCGCAGGCAGGAGATCTGCGGCCGGTACGACGAAGCCTTCTCCCGGATCCCCGGGATCGGCCTTCAGAAAGTGATACCCGAATCCGATACCGCGCGCCACCTGTACGTCATAAGGATAAAAGAGGGGGCTTTCGGCATCGACAGAAAAGGGTTCTTTGACGCCCTTTCAAAAGAAAATATCATCCCCAACGTCCACTATATCCCGGTATATCTCCACCCCTGGTACAGGGCCCACGGCTATTCAAGAGGTCTCTGCCCCATTGCGGAAAAGATATATGATGAGATGATCACGCTCCCGCTGTACTATTCCATGACGGATGATGATGTTCGGGACGTTATAAGAGCAGTTTCAAGGATAGCGGAGTACTACATCAAATGACCTGACGGCGCTGAAAAACCGCGCCGGACAGATATGTCACGCCTTTCCGAACCCCGAATAGAAGCGGAAGACCGCGTCGGTATAGCCTCTCACTGCCACGAAATCGTCATAGTCCACATTTGCATGGGCCGATTTTATGTGGGTGGACATCCCCATGTGGATCAGAACGTTTATACCCTCATCGTTCTCACCGGGAGTGATGTTGAATTCCATCCTGCCGAAAAGAGTCTCCGGCTCCAGATTATATTCGATGAGTTTCTGCCTTCTCTCCAGATTCTCCGACACGCCCCTCTTGTGCATCTCTATCCTGATCAGCGGAAGCGGGTTATATTCGTACATATTGCCGTCCTGGGCCGTAAAGAAGAGTTCGTTTCCCTCGGCGGAAACGCCCCTGAGCAGGCATCTGCCCTGATTCACCCGGTCCTGTGATACCGTGACGCGGCTGCCGTCGTCAAAGAAGTATATCTCGTGAGTGTAGACTGTCAGAAACTGTTTCATCGCATCCCGCCGTATCCGTCATGCATTGCCGTTCATCTTTGCCATTATCTCTTCCGCTTCCACGGGACGTGAATAATAATAGCCCTGAAAACTGTGGATCCTGTATTTTCGCATGATATCCCTCATACCCGCGGTCTCTATGCCCTCAACGCAGACACTCGCCCCGAACAGGCCTCCCACATCGGAAAAATACGCCACAAGCTTTTCTTCCATTTCATCGGTTTCAATATTCTGCACAAAGCTTCTGTCGATCTTTATGATGTCAAAGGGAAGGTTCTTCAGGATCCCTATGGAGGAATAGCCGGTGCCGAAGTCGTCCAAAGCGACCATAACGCCGCCCGCCCTCAGCGCCACCACGATGTTCAGGAGCATGTTCATGTCCAGAAGCCTGCATCTCTCGGTGATCTCAAGGCACAGATGATCCGGGGGAAACCCGGTCGTTCTCAGGATGTTCCAGACCCTGTCGATGAAATCGGGCTGTTCCAGCTGAACATAGGATAAGTTCACGTGAATGATGAAGTTCGGATCCTGATGCCTGATCTTTTCGGCATCCTCCACTGCCCGCCTCAATATCCACTCGCCAAGTTCCGGAAACAGCGGGTCTCTCTCCAATATGGGGATAAAGGAATCCGGCGGGACCACCCCATACCGGTCGTTCTTCCAGCGCAGCAGGGCTTCGGCGGCGACGATCTTTTCCGTCTCTGCATCCACCACAGGCTGATAAAGGAGATAGAAGCCGCTGCACTTGCGAGGGATGGAATTTCTGATGGAATGAAGTCTTTCGATCTCAAGTCTGCCGTTTTTGTCGGGATTGATCCGAAACTCCACCAGGCTTCCGTGCTTATTTGCCTTGGAATCGTCATAGGCGCAGTTCAGACAGGCGTACACCGTCTGCTCGTCCGTATTGAAATCTTCGAGAGCGATGACGCCGGCGTTGAGCTCCAGCGCCAGAAACGTGCCGTCCACGTCCAGTCCCTCCCGGAAATAAGTGCGGAACTGCTCGTAATTTCCCCTCAGCTCTTCAACTGTCTGGGTATCGCTGATGACCGCGAACTTTGAGCCGTCCAGCCGGTATGTACCGCCCCGGTTTCCCACGTGCTCAAGCAGATACCTGCCGAATCTCTGTATAACGGCATTGCCCATCTCATAGCCGTAGACTTCATTTATCTCGGTGAACTTCCCGATGCCCACAATGGCGATCACGGCCTTCGTCCTGTTCCTGATGCGGGTCCTGATATCGGAAAAGAAACCGTACTGGTTTCTGAGCCCCGTCAGGGTGTCTATATGGCTCTGCTGCCCGTGAATGCGGAGGATACCCGCAAAGTACTCGGACTGGCCTCTCTCATCCGTGATGACAAATCCCTGACAGGTGAAAAGATCATATTCCCCGTTCTGTCTTCTGGCTCTGTACTGGATATCATGACTGTAGGCCCGCGACTTAAAGATATTCTCCACGGTGTCGTGGTATACTTTCCTGTCCTCGGGATGCACCCGTTCTTCCCAGATCTCGCCGGCGGCGTACATATACTCGGAGGGCAGGCCGTAATCCTCCACCAGGGTCTTTGACCATCTGGAGCAGTCGTAATACATATCGCAGAGAAAGACATAGGTGCCTTCCGCAACGACGGAAAAGGCCTCAAAAAGAGAATCCAGCTTATGTTTTCTGTCCTTGGGAAGTATGCTTTCAACAGTCATTGATATCCCCTCCATCTGAAGAAACAAAGGGTTCCATGTCCATCATAACAGTATTCACGGGGAAACTCAATAAGCATTCTTGTCCCGGAACACCTTGAAGATCGTGAGAAATATGATCTTCAGATCCAGGCTGAAGGTCCAGTTCTCGATGTAGTAAATATCATATTCTATGCGGCGCTTTATGGATGTGTCCCCTCTGTAGCCGTTTATCTGGGCCCAGCCGGTGAGACCGGGACGGACCTGGTGCTTCACCATGTACCTGGGGATCTCTTCTTTGAATTTCTCCACGAACTGGGGCCTTTCCGGCCTTGGCCCCACAACGCTCATCTCTCCCCTGAGAACGTTGAAAAACTGGGGAAGCTCGTCAATGCTGGTCTTTCTCATGAACCTGCCGACTTTGGTCACTCTGGGGTCATCCTTAATGGTCCACCCCTCCTTTTCGGAGGCCGCGCTCTCATTTTTCATGGTCCTGAACTTGAACATCATGAAGGGCTGGTTATGAAGGCCTATCCTCTCCTGCTTGAAAATAACGCTGCCCGCCCCGGACTGCTTCACCATGATAGCCGCCCAGAGCATCACGGGCGAGGTGAGGACAATGGCCAGAAGTGAGAAAACAATGTCGAAAAGCCTCTTGATAAGCGCATTTATGGCGTTTGTCAGAGGCACATACCTGATGCTTATGACGGGAAGACCGGAAAGATCCTCCGTATAGGGATTACTGGGGAAGAGTGAACCGTAGTCCGGGATGAATTTCGTGTGGATCCCGGATTTTTCGCACATGGATACGATGGAATCCAGACGGGGATAATCCTGCAGAGAAAGAGTCACCGCGATCTCATCCAGATGATTCTCCGGGAGGATATACCGGAGATTTCCGAGGGTTCCCAGCACCTTTACCCCTTTGTACACCGTTCCCGCAGGCACATGGTCGTCCAGGATGCCCCTTACCACATAGCCCCATTCGGGACTTGCGTTGATCCTGGAAATATAACCCTCCGCCGCCCTGGAGTACCCCACCAGCAGGATCTGACGTCTGTTCGGGCTCTTCAGCACGGCAGAAGCTATGATCCTGTTGCCGAATGCGTGGACGCAGGTCAGGACGATGATGTTCAGCACATAGAAGATGAAGATCATCGAGCGGGAGAAGTGTATCTGCTTTATGGCGTAGAGGATTATGATAAAGAAGGCGAGTCCGAAGGTGTTCGCCCACACTATGCTCAGGAAATAATGCCCTCTTACGTGCTCCTTCCTCGGAGAGTAGAGTCCCGAGAAATAATAAAGGAGAGCGTAGCCCGGAACGATAAAGTAAAGCGCCTCCATGTACACGGACATGGGAAGGGCGACCACATTGGGGTCTTCGATGTGAAAGATGCCGTGGAACTTCAGAAACCACGACAAAATATAGACGAGCGCCGTAAAGGCAACGTCCACGATGATCTTTATGACGCTGATATAAC
>JAEELB010000151.1 GCA_016288705.1 Lachnospiraceae bacterium
GAT
Source organism: Lachnospiraceae bacterium (assembly GCA_016288705.1). Taxonomy (GTDB): domain Bacteria; phylum Bacillota; class Clostridia; order Lachnospirales; family Lachnospiraceae; genus JAEELB01. The sequence goes on from JAEELB010000151.1 coordinate 4, forward strand.
CACGGAGACGGATATCCCGGAACCTGAGAGTGAGAGTGATCCGGAATCCTGGATAGACAGAGCTCTTTACGGCATAGGGGACGCACTGCATGAAGAAACCGGGTCGGAAACGGTCCCTTCGGAGGAGAAGACCATGACCGACGACCAAAACGGCGGCTTCAAGCCGGATCCCAACTTTGTGGAACTTGAGCCCGACAGCGCGGACCATCCCTGGAAGGAAAAATATAACGCAAAACATCCATGCAGGATAGTATTTCTCGGGGACAGTCTGTACGAGATGGGGCGCGAGAGCGACTCCGTGCCCCTCAGGGTGTGGAGCAACCTGATGAATGAAGAGTTTAACTGCACGGTCTACAATCTGGCCATGGGGGGCACCTGCGCGGCTCTCAGAGCCAACGAGACCAATAAGCTGGAACTCTGGGACAGCAGATCCCTGGCGGGAATGGTCCATCTCCTGAACGGGGATATAGACGACCATATACTTGACGGTTACAAGACGCAGGAGATATACAGATCCATCGGGGATCTGAACAGCATAGATTATTTCGTGGTGGGTTACGGCACGAATGATTTCCTGGCCAGAAACCCCATTGAGAGGGAGGGCATACCTTACGCCCATGATCCCTACGGCTACAGGGGCGCCATGTACTATGCCGTGGAAACCCTTATGAGTTCGTTCCCCAACGCAAGAGTGCTGGTCTGTACCCCCTTGTACGCCCAGTTTTACGGGGAGGGAGGAGCTTACCTCGGGGACGCCTATTCACTGAACAACGGCTACGGCACTCTCCAGGATTATATCGGGGTCTGCCATAATGTGGCTGTCTCCGCCGAGTCACTGCTTCTGAACGGCTACGACAGCGTGGGAATAAACGTGGGAAATGCAGCGGATTATCTTATGAGCGACGGGGTCCATCTCAACGCTGAAGGGAGACAGAAGTACGCCGACGCCATATCAAAGATTCTTCTTGAAAACAACGACGGAAAAGGATGATCAAAAGGAGGCGCGACAATGACCAGAGAAGAACTTTATGATAACCTCAATGAAGTGTTCAGGGATGTCTTTGACGATGAAAGCATTACGGTCAACGACGAGACCACTGCGGACGATATCGAGGACTGGGATTCGCTTGAGCACATCAACCTCGTGGCTGCGGTTGAGCAGGAATTCGGGATCCGTTTCTCCATGGGTCAGGTCCAGTCGATGAAGAATGTGGGGGAAATGGTGGATATAATACTCAGTCAGATCCAGGACGGCTGACAATGATGTCCTGATGGCGGTTACTTCGTTTTATTTTCTGATCTTCTGCGCGGTCCTTCTGGCCGTTTATTACACGATCCCCGGAGGACTGCGCCTTTACGTTCTGCTTCTGGCGGGAGGCTGCTTTGTATTTGCGGGCGGCGGGTGGACGTCGGTTTTACTGATCGTCTCCCAATGTCTGGCAGTCTGGCTCGTGACTCTCGGCATATCTGCCGCAAAAGGGAAAGCCAGGAGCCTGCTCATGTTTCTGAATCTTCTGATCTGTCTGTCCTCTCTTGTCATCCTGAAATACATCGGCGTTCCGGGGCTTGCGGCCCCCATCGGCATATCCTATTACTCAATGACTCTTATCAGCATGTCCGCGGACGTGTATTTTGAAACGGCTGAACCTGTAAGGGATCCCGCAAGATCGCTTCTTACGGCCTCCTTCTTCCCGGCGCTTACTTCGGGTCCCATCCTCAGCTTCAGAAAGGATGCGTCAGCTCTCATGGTATACGGCGGCGATCTGCCGGGAGCAGACTTTGAGAATGTCTCCCGGGGGCTGCAGAGGATGCTGTGGGGACTTATGAAAAAGCTGGTTATCTCGGAAAGACTGGCGCTCATCGTTGATCCGGTATACTCGGATCCTTCCGGATGGGGGTGGGGATACCTGATCCTGGGTACTTTCTGCTTTTCTTTCCAGCTGTACACGGATTTTTCCGGCTGCATGGATATCATACTCGGGCTGTCGGAGGCATTGGGGATAAAACTGCCGGAAAACTTTAACCGTCCCTTTTTAAGCCGGACGGTGGCGGAGTACTGGAGAAGATGGCATATTACCCTGGGAGCCTTCATGAGAGATTATTTATTCTATCCTGTTTTAAGAACACGACTGTTTTCGAAACTGGGGGCCAAATTCAGAAGCCTGTTCGGCAAAAAAACGGGAAAGACTGCCACCACGGCCGCTGCCATGCTTATCCTGTGGACGGCGGTGGGATTCTGGCACGGAGGAGATATTAAGTACGTCATCGGGTCCGGACTGCTTCACTGGTTTTATATCACAACAGGTGAAATATTAAATCCTAAGTTTAATAAATTCTGGAGCCGGTTTTCCTTTGGGGCCGATGCGCCGTTACTCAATGCTCTCAGAGTGGTGAGGACCTTCTGCCTGGTGAGTCTGGGCTTTGTGTTTTTCAGGGCGGAAAGCGCAGGAAGCGCTCTTGGGATCCTGTCCCGGATATTCACCGGAGCTTCGGGCAGCCTGCCCGTTTCGGAACTGGGGATATCATTGAAGGACACGGCTGTCCTGCTGATGTTCCTGGCTGTTATGATCGTCATTGAAGCGGCGGCCGACAGGTGTCCCGGAGGGGATATAAGGAAAAAGATCGCTTCCTTCAGACTCACTGCCCGCTGGGTCATATGGTTTGCGCTGATATTTGCGGTGATCATCTTCGGAAAATACGGTCCGGGATACGATCAGGCGGCGTTCATATATCAGGAGTTCTAGAAGGTCATACAGGATAAGGATCACTGCCCGGAAACGGGCCGGGTGAAAGGAGAGGAAAATAAATAAATCCGGATTAAATAAAGCGGGAAAGGCGCAAAGATCATGGGCTGTAAGGCCTCAGATCCTGATCGTGCTGCTTTTTATAACTGCCGTAATTCTTACTGCGGCCATTCTGGGAGAGGATGGCTGCGTCATTGCCGTGCAGGACGATCTGGACCTCTTTCAGGCCCAGTATGCGGATCTCAGGAACACGGGAACCTTTTTCTCCCAGGGCGCTTTTGTGTCCGAGCTCGGAGGAGTTACAAGGGATGCGATGCCTTCCGAACTGAGCCTTACGGCGTTCGTATACATGCTCCTGCCGCCCTTCGCTGCATATATCGCATGTTATATATTGAAGATAATCATATCGGTCATCGGATTTTCCATGCTTTCCTGCGAACTTTACGGCTGGGAGGACAGGAGCGCGGAGACGGGCCTCACCGTGGGAGCGCTTTACGGGATACTGAATCTCTTCCCGGCTTTCGGAATAGCCTTCGCATCAATACCACTTGTTATATATTTATTTATCCGGGTGATCCGGACGGGAAAGAAGAGATACTACGTATGTCTTTTCCTTTATCCTTTTCTGTCCTATCTCTCGTACATAGGTATCTTCGTGCTGTTTTGGGCAGGGATATTCTGGGTGTTCCTGACCCTGAAGACACTGGCCGGGTCCGGAAGGGGATCCGGAGCCGGAACACGCCCTCTCCGGTTTGCGGCGGGCATCATC
>JAEELB010000152.1 GCA_016288705.1 Lachnospiraceae bacterium
GGATACAACAGTAACAAAGCATGAGCCGGATCAGGATCATGGGACTATATACTATACAGACCAGGATGGCAAAGAACTTGAAGGGTTTGAAGGGTTTGATGGCGAAACAAAGACATATCCCGCAGATGCAAAGCAGCCCATCAAATGGAGGGTGCTGGACATAGATGGATCCGGCAACGCCCTACTTCTTGCGGATAAGCTGATAGATATTGTTCGGTATAATGAAACTGATGAAGATGTCACCTGGTCTGACAGTACTATAAGGTCATATCTGAACGGATATGACGATACACAGAATAAATGCGGTAAGGATTTCTCCGAAAACTCCGGTAACATGAGCTTCATTTACAGCGCATTTGACGAAAATGAAATCAAAACGATCTCTTCAAACGAGGTCGTAAATTCGAATAATACTGTTTATGGTACTACGGGCGGGGAAAACACAAATGACAGGATCTTCTGCCTGTCATTGGCGGAAGCCATGAACCCAGACTATGGTTTTATAGAAAATGAGTTTACGAAGCCCAACTGGGAAAACAAAAAGTATTATACAGACGACGATCCTGCCCGTGTTGCAGTCACAACGAAGTTCACGGATGACAAGCCCGGCTACTATGGCAATACAGCCGGAAAGTCTGCCTGGTGGTGGCTCCGCTCGCCCGGCTATTATAGTTTTACTGCCTCGGATGTCGACGGGCACGGTGCGGCCTACGCCGACGACTACGACGTGGACTACTATGACAACTGCGTCCGCCCCGCTTTCCGGATGAATCTTTCATCATCTTCATCCCTCTGGAGATATGCGGGAACAGTGAGCTCTAATGATAAGGCTGTTACGGAGGTATACTTGCCGGAAACCTCAAAAGTGGTCGTGGGAAAAACGATCACCCTTACCCCTGTGATCAGCCCCGCGGACGCCACGGATCAGGCTGTCACCTGGAAATCCTCTGCCGAGGGCGTGGCGACAGTCAGCACAGAAGGCGAAGTAACCGGCATAACGGAAGGAACTGCCGATATCACTGTGACTACCCATGACGGAGGCTTTACTGCCACCTGCAGGGTGACCGTGGAGCCTGCATCCCCCGGCCCGGGCCCGGGACCGGATCCGGGGCCGGATACAGTATCCGTCAACAGAGTGACTCTTCCCGCAACAGGATCGGTCAAGGTGGGAAAGACCATAACTCTTACCCCTGATATCAGCCCTTCAAATGCTACAGATAAGACCGTCACCTGGAAATCCTCTGCCGAGGGCGTGGCGACAGTCAGCACAGAAGGAGTAGTAACGGGCATAACGGAAGGAACAGCCGACATCACTGTCACTACCAATGACGGAGGCTTTACTGCCACCTGCAGGGTGACCGTATCAAAAGAAGGGCCGGGACCGGGACCGGACCCCGGCCCTGATCCTTCCGAAGAAGACCTGGAAAAGGATATCGATCCGGATCCCGAAGAGCTTGATCTCCATATGCTGCCGGGAGAAGTCCGGAGGCTGAAGATCAACAGGACCGGCAAGTACGTTTACGGAGTCTCTTACGTGTCCCAGGATACCAAGACCGTTTCCGTAAAGAACGGGGTAGTCACTGCAAAGAACCTGAAGAAGGGTGAGACAGAGAAGACGGTTAAAGTCACGGCGACTTATAACGGTGAGTCTGCCGACTTCACCATCACTGTGAGAGCAGGAACTCCCGGCATAACCCCCGGGGAAAAGGGCAGTAAGATCTCGGCTGCGAAAACTGTGAAGGCCGATGTGGGATCATCCAAAACCGTGACAGCAGCGGTCAAGCTGCCGAAGGCCCTTCAGGGGAAAGAAGTCAGAGCGAAGGTTGTGCTACCTGAAGATCTGCCGGGAACCTCCGTGGCGGATGGCGATACGGAAAATGACTTCTTCGACCTCGGTGAAGGAAAGCCCGATACAAAGGGCACGAAGGTTTCATTTGCGATCACGCCCAAAGAAGCCGGGGCAGCGTACATAGTCTGGACAGTCACTGACGACAGCGGAAAAGAGTCGCAGGCTTATACAAAGGTATTGAGCAAAAAGCCCCTGTCCACCCTTTCGGCAAACTGCCCTGAAGAAGGTCTTGACCTCGGCGTGGGTGAAGGGAAGAGGCTCACAGTCACGACCACAAAGGGCAATACAGACACCAAAGACCTGTCCTTCAGCGTGAAGATGAAAAAGGGAAAAGGCGTCAAGGTATCAAAGTCCGGCTTTGTGACTGCAGCGTCCCCCGATGCGGAAGCAGAGGTTACGGTAAAGTCTGGAAAGGTCAAAAAGACAGTGATCGTAAAGGTGAAACCTTATTCCGGAAGTGTGCTTGCTCTCAACAAGACCTCAGTGAATGTCAAACTCCCGAAAAAGGGAGCAAAACCTAAAACCGCAGCGCTTAAGATTACGATGCCCAAGAAGGATCAGCCGAAGGTTACGTGGGGCATCATGGACTCGCCTAAAGGGATCACGGTGGATACAGAAGGTAAGTTAACCGTCACGGCCGACGCTTCACCCGGTTGTTACACGGTTACCGCCACGCCCGAAGATACGGATAGCGGCTACAACCCGGTAAGCTTTGAAGTGATCGTACGATAGTAGTATATTGCATAACGGCTCTGAGGGTTCCCCGCAGGTAAGATCGTGGGGAACCCTGTTTTTTTACCTTCATGCGCAGAATCTGCGGGGTATTATGTTCCGCTCGCCCCGTAATTTGACAGGACTCGGGCGGAGGGATCGTTCACGTTGCAGCCTTCCCAGTTTTTGTTCGGCATCCAGAAGTCCGCTACCATTTCGGACTGTCCGGGATAGTATTTCTCGAAGATCTCCCTGTACATGAGAGATTCTTTCGTGAAGGGCGCTGCGTGGCTGTACTTCCGGGCCTTTATTTCCAGATCCTCATCCGTGTAGCTGCGTTCCGCAAGGGCGCACAGATCATCCTTGAGAGAGTGCCCGACTGCATCCGAAAACGCCGCTTTCTCTCTCCAGAGAATGCTCTCCGGTATCAGAGCGTCTTTTTCGAAAGCCTTTCTCAGCAGGTACTTTCCTTTGCCGTAACGGTTAAGCTTTATCTCCGGATCGATGGACATACAGTATCTCACAAAATCCAGATCTCCGAAGGGAACCCGGGCTTCGAGAGAGTTGGCGCTTATGCAGCGGTCTGCCCGGAGAACGTCATACATGTGGAGCTCTCTCACTCTCTTTTCGGCTTCTTTCTGGAATTCTCCGGCGCTCGGGGCGAAATCCGTATATTTGTAGCCGAAGATCTCATCAGAGATCTCTCCGGTGAGTATCACGCGAAGTTCCGATGTTTCATGGATCGCCTTACACAGCAGGTACATCCCGATGGAAGCCCTGATGGTGGTGATGTCGTAGGTCCCCAGGACTTTTATCACCTCTTCGAGAGCCCCTGTCACGTCCTTTTCGGAAATAATGACCTCATGATGATCGGAATGTATATAGTCCGCCACTTCTCTCGCATATTTAAGGTCAATGGCGTCGATATCCATGCCGATGGCCCAGGTGCTCAAAGGCTTATCCGACAGCTTTGCCGCGATCCCGCATACAAGTGAAGAATCCAGACCTCCGGAAAGGAGGAAACCCACAGGAGTATCGGAATCAAGGCGCTTCTCCACCCCCTTTATCAGTAGATCATGGATATTCGCCGTGATCGTCTCCATGTCGTCCTCCACGAATCCCTTCACCTCGGACATATCCCTGTATTGTACGAATTCTCCGTCTTTAAAATAGTGTCCCGGAGGAAAAGGCATGATCCTGTCGGTGAGTTTAACAAGATTTTTGGGCTCGGAGGCAAAGACCATTGTTCCCTCCGGAGTCCTGCCGTAGTAGAGAGGTCTGATCCCTATGGGATCTCTCGCCGCAATGTATTCCCCGGTTACGGCATCATAGAGGACGAGAGCATATTCCGCATCCAGCATTCCGAACATGTCCGTGCCGTACTCTTTATACAGGGCAGGCAGGATCTCGCAGTCGGAATCGCTTATAAA
>JAEELB010000153.1 GCA_016288705.1 Lachnospiraceae bacterium
GGCGATGTAGCTGAAAATAAGAATCCTGACACAGCAGACAGCGCTGAAGCGGTTTCCGGAACCTCCGAAACCGTAAGTGAGATCTCCGAAAATGATAATAAGGACGTCGGCAGCGGTGCTCCGGGTCCTGTCTCCTTGCACGGCGCCGGCCGAAGGCCCAAATGGCTCATCCCTGTTGTCCTCGCCTGCGCCGCATTTATCCTGATAACCCTTCGGGTCTACGGCTATTATCATGAGCCTCAGACAAAGGTTATCAGGGCTGTCAGGAAAACCGCCGCGGAAAACGATCTCGTAACTGCTCTGAACCCGTATGATCTCATAAGCGGCGGGAGCTACAGGGCAAATCTCACCTTCTCCGCATCAAGCACCGGGGTGTCCTTCGGCGCGGATTATTCCCAGAATGCGAAGCTCAGGCAGCAGTCTTTTACAGGCACCGCAAATATCGCCCTTGCCAGGGTGGAGGTGGAAGAGTATTACGACAGCGACGGAGTGCTCCTGGCAATGCCCGGAGTGGTTGGCAATACTTACAGGTATGACTACGAAAACGGAAGTCTCGGGGACGCCGCAAAGGTGTTCAGACTTGAGGGAGACCGGGAAAGGGCTGTGTCCGATCTCCTTACCGTTATCTCCGGGACAAAATGGTCCTCCGGAGGGAAAATAGGGAAATGGTTCAGGAGACTGGATCTTGTGAGGAGTGAAAACAGGGAATTTGAGGTGGATGGCAGACCCAGGGACTGCGAAGCATATTCCGTCACTGTCGGGCCGGAGGATCTGCAGAGACTCAGGTACGACCTGGCGGCAGGAAACCGCGAGGATGGCAGCAGGATCGAGGAGGATCTGAAAGTCCTGGGTTTCCCGGATGTGGTCCACAGGATCGGAAAGCGTCTGGGAACGGAGGAGGTTTTCACTGAAGGAACCTATACATTCTATCTGTGGAAGGGAAAACTGGCAGCCGTGACCGCAGAGCACAGCTTGAGCAGGATGGAGATCTGTTTCAGGGGCGGAGACTTCCGCTCCCAGAACATGGTCATAGACCGTGACGGCACGGTGTATGAATTGAAGGGGACAAGGAACGGCGGGACAGACAATGCGGAACTTCTGAAGGATGAGGAGAGGATAGCCTCCTTCTCCTTTGACAGGTCCGCAGGCTCATTGAATATGGATCTGAAGGGACATGTGGTAAATCTTATCGTCTCTCGTGACAGGGAGAAGTGGAAGCTTTCAACCTCCGATCCCATCCTGGTGAAGGGCGCGCCTCTTACGGGCTCTCTTACGTTCGAGGCCGGACCCGATATCATAAGACCTTCCCAGGGCGATACTGTGGATATCTCAGGATTTGACGAGGAGGCAGTGGCCGGGATGAAGGCTGAACTCCGGCGCATGTTTGAAGAAGGCGGGGGAGAGTGAGCTCTGTTGAAAGATCACCTGTTATGTGATAGATTGAAGTCTGCGGGGGGCTCCCGCAACGGAGACAGAACAGATCGGATGAAAGGAGAAAGCCATGGCAGATATTGATAATTTTGAAAAGTTTAAGGAGTGGATAGAAGGCAGCGACAATATCGTCTTTTTCGGCGGCGCCGGAGTATCTACCGAAAGCGGCGTGCCCGATTTCAGATCTGTCGACGGTCTCTACCATCAGCATTTTAAATATCCTCCGGAGACCATGCTTTCCCATTCGTTTTATGTGAGCCACAAAAAGGATTTTTACGAGTTTTATCGCGAAAAGCTTCTTGCGCCCAATAACGGTCCCAATGCGGCCCATAAGAAGCTCGCCGAATGGGAACGGAAGGGGAAGCTTAAGGCAGTCATCACCCAGAATATCGACGGTCTGCATCAGGCGGCAGGCTCCAAAAAGGTGCTCGAGCTGCACGGCTCCGTCCTCAGAAATTATTGTGAAAAGTGCCATGAATTCTATGATCTTGAATATGTATCCGATATGGCTAACGCCGATAAGGACGGCATTCCGGTATGCCAGAAATGCGGCGGTTTCATAAAGCCCGATGTGGTCCTCTATGAGGAGGGACTCGACCTCAATACGATGGAGGAGGCTGTAGCAGCCATAAGGAATGCCGATGTGCTCATAATAGGAGGCACATCTCTGGTGGTATATCCGGCTGCAGGACTCATCGACCACTACAGGGGAAAGAAACTGGTACTGGTGAACCGTGATCCCACCGCCAAAGACGGAGTGGCCGATCTCATAGTCAGAGGCTCCATAGGCGAGATCTTTTCCAAACTGCCATGACAGGGAGGGTTGAAAAAGGGCTGATCAGTTTTGTGATCCCCTGTTATCGCAGTGAACGCACCATCTCTCTGGTCATAGATGAGATAAGGGAGACCGTTTCGCAAAGGCCCGGGTACTCCTATGAGATCATCTGTGTGAACGACTGCTCTCCGGACAATGTTTGGGGCGTTCTTCTGGAACTGGCTTCGGCGGATAAGCGGATAAAGCTGGTGAATTTCGCGAGAAACAGAGGGAAGCACTCTGCCATTCTTGCGGGGCACAGTTTTGTATCCGGCGAGTACGCGGTTGATATAGACGACGACTGTCAGAGCCCGGTGGACCAGCTGTGGCTCCTTCTCGATCCGGTTATCGAGGATAAGTGCGATGTCGCAACGGCAAATTATTACGTAAAAAAAGAGTCCGCGTTCAAGCGCTTCGGAAGCTGGCTCAACAAGCACACCACGGCTGTCATGCTGGAAAAGCCCGCGGATCTTCATCTGGACAATTTCGTTGTGATGAAGAGATTTGTGAGTGACGCCATTCTCCGCTACAGGAATCCCTATCCCTTCTTTGAGGGGCTTATCTTTTCGTCCACCAGAAGGGTTCAGGTGGTGATGATGGAACAGAGGGCTAGGGGAGATGACAACAGCACCGGATATACCTTCAGAAAATCCGTTTCGCTGTGGCTGAACGGCCTCACGGCGTTTTCCGTAAAGCCTCTCCGCATAGCCTCCATGGCCGGCTTTATATTTGCTATGATCGGGTTTGTCTGGATGATCGTCATCCTCCTCAAGAAATTCGTTTTCCACACCATAGGAGTCATGGGATACACCTCCGTAATGGCCATCACCCTTTTCTCCTCGGGAGTGATGATGCTTATGTTGGGGATGTTGGGAGAGTACATCGGAAGGATATACATTTCCCTGAATAATATGGCGCAGTATCTGATCACCGAGACCGTGAACATTGATGAATCTGACGGAGGACAAAAATGAGCGACAGAAACCTTACCCTGCTGACAGACCTTTACGAACTCACAATGATGCAGGGGTACTTTCACAATGAGAATGTAAACAATACCGTTGTGTTCGACATGTTCTACCGAAACAACCCCTGTGGAGGCGGTTACGCCGTCATGTGCGGAGTGGAACAGCTCATCGAATACATTGAAGGCCTCTCTTTCGGGGAGGAGGAGATCAACTATCTCAGAACTTTGGGGATATTTGACGAGGAGTTCCTGAAATATCTTTCCGAGTTCAGGTTTACCGGAGATATCTACGCCATTCCGGAGGGTACGGTAGTGTTCCCGAGGGAGCCGCTGGTGAAGGTGGTGGCGCCGGTCATGCAGGCCCAGCTTGTGGAGACAGCCATTCTAAACATAATAAACCACCAGAGCCTCATAGCCACCAAGGCGGCCCGGGTGTGCTACTCCGCAAGGGGAGACGGGGTCATGGAGTTCGGACTCAGGCGTGCACAGGGGCCCGATGCGGGGACCTTTGGTGCCAGGGCTGCCGTGATCGGCGGGTGCATCGGCACTTCAAACGTGCTCTGCGGCCAGCTTTTCGGCGTTCCCGTAAAGGGGACCAACGCCCACAGCTGGATCATGAGCTTTGACGACGAACTCAGCGCGTTCAGGGCTTACGCCGAAATCTATCCCGATGCCTGTCTTCTTGTGGCGGATACCTATGACACTCTGAGATCCGGAGTGCCCAACGCGATCCGTGTATTCAACGAGCTCAAGGAAAAGGGCATACACCCGAAGAACTACGGTATCAGGCTGGATTCCGGAGACCTGGCCTATCTCTCAAAGAAAGCCAGAAAGATGCTGGATGAAGCCGGATTTACTGACGCCGTGATCTCGGCCTCAAATGATCTGGACGAGTACCTCATTGATTCCCTTAAGGAACAGGGGGCTGCCATCACTTCCTGGGGCGTGGGCACAAGCCTCATAACCGCAAGGGATAATCCTGCTTTCGGCGGGGTCTACAAGCTTGCTGCCGTTCAGAACAGTGACGGCGTGTTCGAGCCCAAGATCAAATTGTCCGAGAATTCGGAAAAGGTCACAAACCCCGGCAATAAAAAGATCGTCCGCATATATGACAGGGAGCAGAGGAAGATCAAGGCCGATCTGATCTGCCTTGAGGAAGAGAACTTTTCTGCCGATGAGGATATGGTGATCTTCGACCCCTATGAGCCCTGGAAGAAGACGAGGCTTTTGGCCGGGAGCTATGAACTCAGAGAGCTTCTGGTACAGATATTCAAGGGCGGGAAGAGATGCTACGAATCTCCCGCGACCATGGACATTAGGGATTACTGCGCGGAAGAGCTGGACACCCTTTGGGAGGAGACGAGGCGTCTCGTAAATCCTCACGAGATGTACGTGGATCTATCAAAGAAACTCTACGACACAAAGCGGGCCCTGCTGGAAGAAATGTCCGCGGTATGATCCGCCGGACTGAAATCTGCGGCACTGCCGGTCAGGAAGGATAAACGCATCAACCGGGCAGGGGGAGAACCCCTGCCCGGCTGACGTATGCCTGTTTTTCCGGAACGACTGCTTCAGCCCGCGCTTATGCAGAATGCGGGACGCATACCCAGCCCTGTGTTGTCTGAAAGCTTATAGTCCCAGAGCCCGTCGTGAGTTCTGTACCAGATGAACTCGCCTCTCAGGTATACGCCTGTCCTGACTACCCAGCCGGTTCTCTCGTCTCCTGCGCCGGAAGACGGATCCCAGGTGCTCCTGAGCCCCTGTCCCGCCGTGGGGCTGTATTTGATGATCTCTATGGAGGAAGGCACGAATATCTTTCGCTTGTATACCCCCGAATAGTTTCCTTCGGTGTCGGGAGCGCCGTCATAGCAACCCGAGTCGTCCTGCCCGTATTTCCCTTTGTCTATGGTGGTGGTGGGCATGGAATCGGCGGGATTGTCCCTCATGGACGACTTGTACATGGCTATGGGACTCTCCGCTATGGCGTCGATGAGCCTCGGGGACATGGAATTCAGGAATTCATTATTCAGGTACCTGTCTCCGTCACTCCCTTCGTAGTAAGCCACGAAAGTGCCGTTGCAATTGAAGGTGCGTACCGTCCCCGGTATCACCGGCCCGTTGTCGTCAGCGCACGCAAGGAAATACCAGCCGGCTCCGGTGCCTCCGGATACGACGGTGTTTTTCAGACTGGTCTTTTCTGCGTTATGATCTCCCGCCAGACACAGGCATCCCGAGTAATTCCATTTATCCGATTCGGCGCCCCTCAGTTTGTATTTGAAGAAGTATTTACCCACGGCAAAAGGAACCTTGACCGACATCAGCGTCACATCCCTGTCTGATGCAGGCATTGAAAGGGTGTAGCCTCTTTCCAGGGTTTCGTCGTTTTTCCCGTCAATGGCTTCCAGCACATACTCATATGAATTGCCCACGTTCAGGTTTGATACTATGGTGACAGATGCTCCGTAGGGGACATTTTCCGCCTTGAATACCCGCTTGAGGTCTCCGGGCTCTATCTGTTCTGTCAGAGTCTCGTCATAGATGCCTTCAGGCCAGGATATGTCCGTGCTGGAGGCACCGCTGTCCGCGGTTACGGTCAGCTTGTATGTGTTCAGTTTCCATTTTGCGTACAGATCTGTCACGGAACCGCCTTCTGTGGTCAGATCTTTTACGGACTGTCTGTTATCAAAAGCCTTCTCTCCACCCGGTGTCAGAGACCATCCGGCAAAGGAGCATCCTGTCCGGGTAAAGGTGCTTTCGGGCAGAGCCTGATATGATCCAATGGTGAAGAGCTGATCGGGCATGGAACCCTGTCCTTTGTTTGGATGGAACTTGACGGTATAGGTCCTGGCTTTCCACAGGGCTGTGGCCGTGACGCTCCTGTGATCGCCGAACTGTCCCGGCATTGTGAAGATCCCCGAGCCGTCTGTCTTACACTCCGTACCGGAGTCATCCTTTACGGCCCAGCCTGTAAATGTCCACCCCGGCACGGCCTCGGGGATCCCCAGGCTTACGGTGGTCCCCCATTTACAGGCTGTTCCCGATGGGGTGCTTCCGTTGTAGGCCCCGTGGCCGTTCATGTCCACCGTAAGGGTACTCCAGTCGTCCCACAGGGCGTCCACCGTGGAGGAACCCTTTCCCATGGTTACGATGCTGCCTGAGGACAGCTGCGCATCCCCCGACGACACCAGCCACCCTCTGAGGGTCCGTTTTCCATCGGTGTCGTCCGTGGATCCGGCTGTCCAGGTGGTCACTTCCTCCAGGTCGCAGGTTTCTCCGTAGGCCAGGGACAGGGTCCTGGAAGCAGGCCCCATCCTTATGGTGAGAGTGTAGTTTATATCCTCCCAGGAGGGCCTGAACAGCAGAGTCCCTGCCTCTCCCGGAGATCCTTCCGAGACAGATATCTTCCACCCGTTCTGCCTGTAATCGCGTAAAAAACCGGTGCCTGTGTCCACGTTCTTTTTTTCCAGACAGAAGCCCGAACCGATATCCTCGTAATCATGGTCCGCGTAGAAGGTCCTGATCCCCCCGGGATCCTCCGTGGCGCTGCTCCCTTCCGACAACGGATATATGAAGGCGCCGCCATCGGGATCCACCGATATGTTTTTGAAATTACCCGTGACGGATCCCAGCCCAGTGGCGTAGGCGGCGTCCAGGGCAAGCCCTGTGCCCACCAGATATTCCCCGTCCATATATGCCACGGCACCCAGAGGCAGATCGTCGGCGGAGGCTCTGTATACCCGGGTGGTCCAGGGCCCGGCGCCCTCGGAGATCATGGAACTGTCGTAGATCATCCCGTTTGTGTCCGAGAACTTTCCGTGAATGTAACGTGAGCCCGAGACGGTCCTGTCCTCGTCCCTGATGGCCTGACTTCCTCTGATGGCGGCGCAGATGTCCGAGGGTGAAGTGTTCTGATCGATGGATTCCGGACTTTTGTAGGGCGCAATGCCCCCGTCTTTCTCAAGGCCGATGTTTCTTACGCCGTTGATCATGCCTTCCTTGAAGGACACGATCTCATTTGCCTGGGCTTCCACCGCCTCTCCCAGCCTCTTTATATCTTCCGAATCATATATCACGCTTCCTTTGGCGACGATCCTGCCTCTGGCGTTTGATACGCATACCTGTGTTCCGCTGTCCGCCCTCACGCTCATTGCCATGACGGCGGAGATGAGTACCGTTGCCGGTATGGTCAGCCATGGGCGGAGCGGGCCGAATTTGTCATTCTTTTTCATCTGTTCCTTCCTCCTTGTGTATCCGGGACGTTTGCCTTTTGCTGAGGGACGCCCTTTTCCGGCGGCGTACCTTTGCCCGGGGCGTTCCCGGATCCCTTCGAGATATGTGCGCGGATCCCTCCGCAGCGGTTTCACTTCATGAGTCCGTTTGAAGCGTCTATCACCTCTGCCATCCTTGTGAGATCACCGGATGAAAACGATATTCCCTGATTTCCCGCAATGCGTCCGCTGCTCTTTACGCTTTCGGAGGCCTCGCCTTCCGCGTCGGCGGGAAGGGTGATACTGCACTCCTTATAGGACCTGGCTGTCCACGAGCTTTCGGGATCCTCACCCGTATCCGGCCTGTTCCCGGATAAAGACCTGCGGAGGATGTTTGCGCTCATGGGCGTGAGGGAGTCTGCACTGAGCGTATTGACGCTTACCGTGAAAAAAGGTGAACCCGGAGCGCTCCTGGCGGGGATGGATACTGCCCTGCCAAGAGACAGGAGCAGGCCGAACAGCAGCGCAGCCGAAACGTATGCGGTGATCTTTTTCTTATTTCTGTTCATATGATTTTTCCTTTCGGTCCGTTCAATCCGGACACACCATATATATCCCGCTGTCGTCCAGAGGCCCCGATGACGAGTACTCGCTTTCCGTTACGGCGTATACGTGTGTCCCTTCTGCCAGTTCATTTCTGATCTCGGTAATATAGTTGTTGGTGGTCCGGCTGCTCTCCTCAATGGATGCCTTTAAGCCGGCAATGCTTTCGGAATTGGCTCTGATGCCTGAAGTATTCTCCTGAATGGCGGCCCTGTCCTTTGCCAGGGCATCATTAAGCCTGCTCTCCAGGGAATCGCTTATATCCGACGCGCCGGCGATCATTTCCTTTATCTCCGCATCCGCCTTCTCCCTGAGGGCGGTCTCCGTATCCATCCTCTCTGTAAGGCTTTTGGACAGGGTCCTGTAGATCCCGTAAATGTTCTCCAAATTTGTATTGTACTCTGTGGAAAGCGCATAGATCCTTGCTTCCAGGTCCGATCTCGTCTCCTCGCTCTCGGATCTGATCTTTCCGTAGAGAGTGGCCAGGGAATCCGTCAATGTGGAGGACAGTTCGATATACCGGCTTAAGGCGTTCGCAGCAGCCTCACTGTCTCCTGCATTCATTGCTGCGCCCAGCTCTTCCCTCGCTTCTTTCAGGTTTTTCTCCGCTTCGGATTCCGTCGCCCGGATCTTCGCCAGGAGTTCGGCGTTTGCGGCCGCTTCCTTTGAGGACAATCCGTCTATCAGGTTGTGTATGGACCTGAGATTGGATGAAAAGTTGCTCCGCATGGTGTTTATGGAATCCGACAGTTCTTCGGAATTGCTCCCGATGAGGGCTGCGAGCCTTCTGTCGGCGTCCTTTCTCTCTTCGGCTTCGCCTGTGAGTGAGGACTGTACCGCCGAAAGGATATCTCCCGTCTCCTTCATGCTTTCCCTGATGTCCTCCATGTCTTCCGATACCCGGGTGTTTTTGGACATGAGTTCATTCAGGGCAGCGTTTGTCAGAGCGGTGGCCGAGTTCAGTTTCTCGGACAGTTCCTTCAGGATCGCGTCATCCGCGGCTTTGCGATCGGCGATCTCCCTGTTGATCACAGACTGGACGGAGGAGTTGTTCCCGGTCATGTTCCTCACCTCCGCCCTGAGACCCGCAAGCTCGTCTTCCCTTTTCGACATGGCGTCCGAAAGAGAAGCCAGTTTTGAGGACATTTCGCTCATGGAGTTCACCGTGTTCTGGTAGGCTGAGTAGTTTGAAGCCACGGTCTTTTCCAGTTCAGCCACCTTCGAATAGACGTACTGGGAGTATTCTGTCAGCTGGTCCCCTGTGATGTAGCCTGCGGAGGAGAGTTTTTGAGCCATGTCTGCCGCTACCGTGGCGGATATCGCTTCCGTGAGGGCTCTTTTGTCCTCCTCGGTGAATTGCGCGGGTTTTCCGTCCAGCCCGTCCGCTCCGTCGTCGCCGTCTGCGCCTCTTGTGCCTTCCCTTCCGTCTCTGCCGTCTGTTCCGTCCTCCCCGTCCATTCCTTCCTCGTATTCCCTGATGGCTTCGGAAACCATTCTTTCGATGGTCTCCGTGGATACCAGGGATATGGTGTCGGTGCCGCCGTCAGATATGAGCTTCTCCGCCACAAGGGAGGAGAGGTTCCCCATGTCTTCCGTGGATATCAGTCCTTCACCGTAAGTGTCCGTCATATACTGCGCGACTATCTTTTCCACGTCTTTCGCCAGCGCTCCCGCTGCGGATTCGGGAGTAACGCTCCTCCTGCCGGCTTCCTTGGACAGGTACATGACCGCTTCGACTCCCGCCGCAAGCAGCACCATGGCTATGAGCAGGATAGCCAGAAGCTTTCCTTTTTTCTTTTTTTCTTCGTCTTCCTCCGTCAACAGTTCGCTGTCGTTCGTATAGGTCTCATCCATGCAAATACCACCTTTCGTGATTTGTAATCGTTGTGATCGCCGGCACGGAAAGCAGTGCCGTATGGATACGTTCTCTGTCAGACTATGAAATTTCAGAAAGGATGAATGAGGACCCTCGGGGATTCCTTGCTGATCCGGGAGGGATACCTGCGCACAATATGTTAGAACAGACCGGGTGAGGTGTATATGTTAAATATCAACAAAGATTTTTTTGGAGATAATGCACAAGACAGAGGGAGCAGGATTGTGGAATGTGCAGAGAAAAAGCCGACCGTCAGCCCCGTTCTTTTCCGGGGAGCGGATGCCGCAAAAGCCGGGCAGATCAGGCGCCGGTGAGGGCGGCCTTCTCTTCATGGCTCATCTTATGCTTTATAAAGTATTCTCTTTTAAGGGCTTCTTCTTTGGAAGGAAATTGTTCGATATGCACAAGAACACAGGGGCGCCTTCCCCGGGTATATTTTGCGCCCCTGTCCGAACTGTTATGTTCCTTCAGCCGTCTTTCGACGTCCGTTGTGTACCCCGTATAAAGGGTGCCGTCGCAGCATTTCAGGATGTAGACAAAGTGTTCCAAGATGATCAGGCTTCCAGAGCCCTTGAAAGGTCCGCGATAATGTCCTCCGGATCCTCAAGTCCGCAGGATAGCCGGACCATATCGGGAAGAACGCTGCAGGCCTTGAGTTCATCATCGGAGAGCTGCCTGTGTGTGGAGGATGCGGGATGCAGCACGCAGGTCCTGGCGTCTGCCACATGGGTGGCGATGATCGCCAGACGGAGCTTCTTCATGAACTCTTCCGCTGCCGCCCTTCCGCCCTTTACACCGAAACTGATCACTCCGCAGGTGCCGTCGGGCATATATTTTTCCGCAAGAGCATGGTATCTGTCGTTTTTCAGACCGGGATACCTTACCCAGGATACGTTTTTATTTCCCTCGAGGAATTCCGCGACCTTCTGGCCGTTTTCCGTGTGCCGTTTGATCCTGACAGCCAGGGATTCCAGTCCCAGGTTAAGGATGAAGCAGTTCATGGGAGACGGGATGGCTCCCAGATCCCGCATGAGCTGGGCGGTGGCTTTTGTGATGTAAGCCCCCTCCTGACCGAACTTTTCCGCGTAGGTGACCCCGTGGTAGGACTCGTCCGGGGTGGTGAGGGAAGGGAATTTGTCGCTGTGGGCGCTCCAGTCAAATCTGCCGGAATCCACGATAGCTCCTCCCACGGTGGCGTCGTGACCGTCCATGTATTTTGTGGTGGAATGGATCACTATGTCCGCGCCCCACTCGATGGGGCGGCAGTGGATGGGAGTGGCGAAGGTGTTGTCTATTATCAGGGGCACGCCGTGGGCGTGGGCCGCCTTTGCAAACCGTTCGATATCCAGGACTATGAGGGAGGGATTTGCGATGGTCTCCCCGAACACGGCCTTTGTGTTCGGACGGAAGGCTTTTTCAAGCTCTTCGTCGGAACACTCCGGATCCACAAAGGTGAAATCGACTCCCATCCTGCGCATGGTCACATTGAAAAGATTGAAGGTGCCGCCGTAAATCGCGCTTGACGCCACTACGTGATCCCCCTGCGAGGCAATGTTGAACACCGAGAAAAACGAAGCTGCCTGGCCCGAGGAAGTCAGCATTCCTGCGGCTCCTCCCTCAAGAGCGGTGATCTTGGCAGCCACATGATCGTTTGTGGGGTTCTGGAGCCTTGTATAGAAATAGCCCGACGCTTCAAGGTCAAAGAGCTTTCCCATGTCGGCGCTGGTGTCATATTTGAATGTGGTGCTCTGAATGATGGGGACCATCCTCGGCTCTCCGTTACCCGGGACATATCCTCCCTCAATGCATTTTGTGTCTGTCTTCATTGGGTCCTCCTCTCATAAAACCATACGTGACGGCAGAACAGCCGGGATCGGGATCGTTACGGCCCGGTCCGGCAGAGCCGGAAAATGACCGTCCCGGCTCACAGGACCTATAATAGTGTATCCCCCGGCGAAAAACAAGGCTGTATAAATGCCCCCCGGGGCTTCGGGATTGTCCGGACAGCCATATCGTGTTAATATGGATCATCCCTGCGGGCGGAGAGCCTGAAGCGGAGTATGAGGATGTCGCGCTTAAGTGAAGCGGCCTCACGCAGATAATGGTGTGCCCCTTGCCGTTGGGAGGATTTTGCGCGCAGGTGAAGCGGCCCGCATGGCTGGGTTGCTATCGCAAACGGCACCAGATGGTTCCGCGCGCAGGTGAAGCGGCCGCAGACAGAAGAACGGGAGGCAGACATGGGAGAAACGTGTGCAGGCGTTGACGGTACCGGGATGATCTTCAGTCCCGGCTCCGGGGCTTTGGAAGTAAGGGAGGATACAGAACTTGTCCTTTCGGGATTCCTGTCGGAACCCACTCTGAGCCCCTCCGGCAGAGCTCTGATCTGCGATGGAAATGAGATCGCGGATGAGATACGTTTTTCGGGTGAAAAAGTGACTCTGGGAGCGGGAAGCCCGGAAAGCGAGGTTTTCAATGTGAGTGACCAGCTCGTAAGGGCAGAATGTGATGAGGACGGCGGGTACCGGCTGATCCTCAAGCCCCATCCCGGAGCCCTTAGATCCGGCAGGACATATACCGTGGTCATCGAGGACGGGGCAGTCCTCGGCAGCATCAAAGGAGGGCAGTTCCGGGGACTGACCGCGGACAGCGGATGGAGTTTCACTGTCAGGAAAAGCCTCCCCGCGATCCCTGAGAGGGAGATAACGGTCGATAAAAGACCGGGGGCAAAGGCTCATTTCTCATCTGTTCAGGGCGCTCTTGACTACGCCCAGAGGGAGGAAAATGATGGGAAGGCATTCCGCATCAGGATAATGCCCGGGATATATCATGAACTTCTGTACTACGGCGGATCCGGCGACATCACTCTTTCCGGGCTCAGCGAGGAAGGGCGCAAGATCCCGGATTACGGGACCGGGGATGGCTGCGTCAAAGTGATGTACTCGAATTCCGGGGTGCTCAACCCCTCCGAAGAAAAGAGAAATCTCCTGAACCTGACCGGGGGCAGTTTTGCGGTTGAAAATATGGGCTTTGAGAATACCTACAGCCGCAGGGATAACCCCAAAGGCTCGCAGTCAGAAGCCCTGGGCATGAGCGGCAGCTCCCGCACTTTTGCGGCGTATAACTGTTTTTTCAAGGGACATCAGGATACCGTCAGGACCCAGGGAAAAGCGTGGCTGTATCACTGCTTCATCTCCGGAGATACGGATTTTCTGTGGACGGAGAGCGACAATCGCGCCCTCCTTGTGGAGAAGTGCAGGCTCGTCGCTGTGTATGATGAGTTTAAGGCCGAGGGCAGCCATATGGCCTACTTCACCGCTCCCAGAATGAGACTCGGGGACAGGGTGGGGAAGGGCCTTGTGGTCATGGATTCGGAGGCGGTGATCGAAAAGGGCATGACGGCCTGGCTGGGCAGGACCCCCTGGAAGAGCGGATACTATAATCAGGCTGCTTTTATCAACGTTTCATTTAAGGCGGAGGAGGGCGCTGTCTTCATCTGCGACTGGAAGAACGAAGCGACTCCCGAGACCCGGGAACCCGGGAGACCTGAAGCTCTGGGGTGGAAACAGTACGGCTGTTTTGATTCACCGGGCCCGGAACCTTCTTTTTCCGCGATCCTTGAGGAACGGGTGGTTGAAAAAGAGTATTCCTCCCGTGACAGGATATTGAACAGCGTGTACA
>JAEELB010000154.1 GCA_016288705.1 Lachnospiraceae bacterium
AAATGAGATATTCCATGCCGAAGTGTCGGAGGACGGGAAATACAGGGCAGTCTCAACGTATGACGGGACGCTTCACTTATTTGACTGCGCCACGGGGCGTGAGGTGAAGGAACTGTACAACACAGGCGTGTTGCTGTCTCACGACACTTTTCCGTACCTTGAGAAAGCCGGTGTCTACATAATCGAGAACCGTGTGTTTGATGAGGACATGAACTGCATCTCGGATCTTCCGAACGGTAATATCACCGCCAAGGGCAGTGACGAAAAAAGCGTGTTCCTGCTCTCGCGGTACGAACCGGACCTGTACCACAGGATAAGGATCGTGCCCTATGAGGAAATGCTGAAACGCGCGGATGAACTTCTTAACGACTACGTCCCCGACAGGAGCGTACTGGACAGGTACAGCATTTATTGATCCGGACTGCCGGTGGCGACCCGGATCGGAACGGGCTGGTCAGGTTAAGAGCCTGTCCGGGGTTACATTCCGGAAAGTCCGGATCCGGATCAGATGTTGTTCCAGATACCTTCGATGACGGTCTGGATATCCTGGACGTAATTCATCCTGTTTGTGAGGCCTTCTCTGGAATCGATGGGCGTAGATGTCTGGGCGTCAAAAGCATCGATCATACCGCTCGCCTTTGCCATCTGGGTGCGCTGTCCTTCGGTCATATCCGCACCGGGCTGATTGAAGTAGCCCACAAGTGAATTGTAATTACCGACCACGATCTCAAAATTGTCATTCAAAAGAGCCACTTCCTCTTCCGTTACCGTGGAAGCAACCACCAGATCCTCCATCATGTCGATGGTATTGTTCAGCACGATGGTGATGTCCGACATGAGCTGCAGAACACCGGCTGTGTCCACATTTCCGGAAATGCTCTTGTCGACAAGATCGCCGACCTGTTCTATCTGTACCCTTGTGTTGTTCAGTATCTGTTCCACACCGTTGTCCTGGGGGACCAGATCGTCGTGATACAGGGCGTTGACCGAATTGTACAGATCCTCAAGGGATGAATAGTTTTGCTGAAGTATTTCATATGACGAGTAATCCACGACCGCCGGAGTATCACCGATCTGCTTGGGGGCGATGTCTCCGCTTTGAACGGGCTTATTTTCAGTTTTGGAAGGCGGGGTCTCCTGGACAGCGCTTCCGGTGTTTGCTGCGGAAGACGTACCTTCGGAATACTGATCCTCCTTGCCGGCCGTGAAGGACGATCCATCGGGATCCGTATTATCGGCGTCCGCCACGGAGGACGTTTCTTCGTAATATTCGGTTTCAAAGTCTTCCGGCATATACGACTCCTCCGGGAACGTATTGTCCTCGTCCGCCGATAAAGAAAAATCTTCGTAATACGCCGTTTCGCCCGCAGGTTCGGCAGACGGCTTGTTTCCGCAGGCCGTAAGCACGACCGATATTAATAAAAACGCTGTTGTCATTCTTATTGATCTCATTTACTGACCTCCTGTTGTGATGCCCGATCAGGTCCTGTCCGTCCCGCCGGATACCTCTCTTATGTTTTCCCGGGCGGCAGGGGAGTAGGTCATGCCGAAGATGTCGCCGCGTATGATGTAGAAGTCCTGGGTGTCGTCCACGGGACAGGCTATGTAATCCCCGGCGCTCCCCTTCATGTACTTTTCATCATACCACTTTGAAAACAGTTTTATGTTTCTGTCCAGAGGCATGGCGAGGATGCTCGAGGCGTCGGAAGGGGAGCAGGATTCGATATGCCCCATGAGATCGTACACCTTTCCCTCAGGCTCCGTGTAGATCCTCGGCACATACTCGGTATTTGCGTTAAAGGGCATATCGGTAGCGACATAGCCAGCTTCAAACCGCTCTTTTGTGATGGGGTACACTTCGCCAAGTATCCCCACCATCAGATAAAACTCCCCGTCCACTACCAGATCCGTATCTCCTTCCAGTGTACGCACCTTTATCCGCGCGTTTTTCTCAAGGAAGGACAGGGGATCGATGTAACCAAGAGTGAGCTTGTTCTTTGTGTAGCGTCCGAACCTGTTCAGATCCGGCTTGTAATCGGAAGCAAAAATGATGGTGAAGGACTCGTAATACTCTTTGATCCTCGCATCAAGGAAATCATGGATGTCCAGCCCCGGGAATCTGCTCTTGAGCTTGTCTTCGCTTATGAAACCGCCAGCCTTGAAGTCATGGCCTCCGCCCGAGCCCACGGCGTCGGTGATGAATCTGACAAATTCATCCGCCAGGACCTCCTTTGTGCAGCTCCTGACAGAGAGCTTGTAGCCTCCGGATATATGGCCGTAGGCGATCACAACGTTGAATTCGGCCACCTGCAGCGCCATATCGCTGATGATCCCGAGAATATTCGGGTCGCATTCATCCGCCATGAGGATGCCGCAGCTGTAGCTCTGGATACAGGTGTAGCCGGCAAGCGCTTCTCCGGTGATCCGCATTTCCTCCAGAGATATGTTGCTGTTTGTGAAAAGCCTGATCTGGGTTTCATTTACTATCAGAAAGTCCCGCATATCACGGTCGAGGGGGTGTGAGATCTCGGAAAATCCGCCGGTGTCCGTCATGAGACCGTAATACAGCGCAGTGCAGAGCGGTCTGTCGGACAGGATATCAAAGCCCTCGTCAGTCATGAGCTTCCACACAAGGGTTGCGCAGCTCCCCAGTTCCGGACGGATCACGCTGTGGTCAAGTTCGATCGTTCCGTTGTGGTGATCGATCACGGCTACCGCGTCCGCGTCCAGCTTTGCCACGTTTCCCTGGCCGTACTGACAGTCAGCGGTGAGCAGCAGACCTTCGATCCTGCCGTCGCTCCTGTCGTAGTACTCTATCGGGATGCCCAGTTCCTTGATCATGAGAAGCAGGTTTGATTTTCTGATCCTGTACTGACCGCTGTATATCATCCGTGTTTCGCAGCCTTTTCGGGCAAAGTATTTATAGAGCCCGAAAGCGGAAGCCAGGGCGTCGGGATCCGGGTTGTCATGGCACTGGATAGTTATCTTTTTGTATTTTTCGAGATCGCTGAGCTTCATGGGCTACTCCTGTCTTCCGTGGGGCGTGGGCGGTTATCCACGTGCTCCCGGTTACTGTCTGAATTCTGCGGCCTTTCGGCTGGCGCGGATGATACTGTCGTTCCGGTTGCCGTCTGTATTTTGGGGCGTGGGCGATTATCCACGTGTTCCCGGCTGCTGTCCGTATTCTGCGGCCTTTCGGCTGGCGCGGATGATACTGTCGTTCCGGTTCCGGTCTGTATCTCGCGGCATTGCAGGCTTCGCGGCATCACCCGACGGATTGCGGGTCCCGGGGGAACAGATTCCCTGTCAGCGGGGGATCCGTGCGTATCTGACGGTGACGGTTGCGTATCTGCACTCTGACCATGCAGCCTCGTTTTGAGGAGGAGACTGCCATGGCATAATGATCATTATATCAGCATCGCTGGTATCTTTCACAAATGTCTCCCCGCTGTCAGAAAAAACGATCCTTCCGTCGTTAACAAGGTTCCCGGTGAGATCGAGCCCCGGGACTGCCACACGTTCCCCGTCTTTATAACCGACGGCCAGAAGAGCCTTCTCAACGGCCTTTACGGGGTATGAACTTTCCCTGTTGTAGACTTTTCCGTCCCCAAAGCTTGAAAACGGGGCGGAAGCGATCTCCCTGTCGTCCCTGAAAACGATCTTCCTTGTGAGCATGTCGGTGCAGGCAAAGGATTGTGAAAACAGGAGAACCGCAAGGCATGCCGCTACGAGGGTGCGGTTATTATTTCCGGAAAAGGAAAGGAATACTGCCGAGAGCAGCAGGAGCGGGGCTTCAAACACCAGCATATATCTGGGGTGCATGTAATCAATGTAAAAAATGTTGAACAGGAAGATCCCGGCGGAAAGAGAAGAACAGAGGACCGTGATCCTCATGGCGTCTTCGGAAAGCCGTATCTTTTGTTTAATGATGATAAATACCGAGACCGCAGCCAGTATAAACAGCAGCCAGTTGTAATCGAGGATAAAGAACTGCGCCGCTTTTCCCGTGAGATTCGCCATGGTAAAGCCGAAGCCGTGCATGTCCTCGCCTTCGCTTATGAACAGTTCTCCGGCCATGCCGTAGGCGCCTCTGCCCGGCGCCAGGTAATAAACCATCCACCAGAGCCCGGCTGATATCCCCGATAAAAGGGAAATGAATCTTTTTTTGATGAATCCGGCTATGCCCGAGATCCGGCACTCGTATATGAGGATCCCCGCGCACATCAGGAAATAATAGATCACCGCAGGTTCCTTTGTGAGAACGAATATCCAGGAAACGAAGGCGAACAGGATCTCATTTCCGGTCAGATAAGTCCAGACGACCAGGATGGACAGAGGGATCAGCGGCAGGTCAAGGCTGATGTTCCCGGACAGGCCGAGAACTGCCGGATGAAAAGCGTAACAGGCGGTGATGAGGATGCGGAAGGGAAGGGGGCCTCTTTGCGGGCCTTTTGCGTGATCTGCCGCTCCGTCATCATTGCCGCCGGATCCTGCCGCCGGTGTGAGGGCGCCGGATGCACTGCCTGCGGCGCTTCCGGATCCCCGGTGGATGAGTCCGGCAGCCGGCGCTCCCGACATTATCCTCCCTGTCAGATCATAAAATGCGAAGAAGGAAATAACGGTGAGGATCAGATTTACAGCGTGGAGACCGATGCCCGTGCCACCGTTCCACAGTTCCCCGATAAGAACCAGTATCCCGTAACCGGGGGACAGATGGTCGTAGAAGCAGTAGTAAGGCATTTCCCTGAATGTGAAATCAAATTGTGTCACAACCCGCCGCATCCAGCCGTAGTATGCGCCCGAATCAAGTATGGGGAGTTCGGAAAGAGAGGAGATGCTAAGGATAAGGAAAAGAGCGGATATAATGATGACGCCCCATAAGCCGGCTGTACCGGGGCGGTTGGTGGTTACGTTGGGAACGTCTGTACCGGTGTGGCTGTTGATCCCGGGGTGACTATTGATCCCGGTGCGGCCGTTGATACCGGAGTGACACTCAGTCCCGTTGGGACCGAAAACACCCGTGGGACCGGGTTTCACAGCCCTGAGAACTGACAATAAGAGAGCCAGGGTCAGGAAGACCGCTCCTGCGATCACAAATTTTGGGTGCTCGTTATTATTTACGGAAGGGGAGAAGACCGCTCCGTACCAGACAGAGCATGCTGCAAATAACAGTACCGCATTCTGTATCGCGATCTTCCGGTCCCGTTCAAGCGCGGATACGACCGCGCACAGAAACAGAACAGCGGTTTCCAGCCACTTTGAAAGAGTGAAAAAGCGGTAAAAGCTAAGAGCGATCAGCGCGAAGAAGATCTCAAGGACCAGAAGTTCAAGTATTCCCGGCTTTAATTTCCGCAACATATTTTTCGTAGTCCCTTATGTATTCATTTCCGTCATAGTGGGTCGAGGCGAGACACAGCAGAACGGAATCGGGGGAAAAGTCGTACATATCTTTCCAGATCATGGGAGGAATATACACCCCGGTCATGGGGCGGTCCAGATTGACTATGAATTCCTCATTTCCGTCGGTTATCCGTACTTTGGAAGTGCCGGCTACGTTTACCAGAACGAATTCCGAGACGCGGTTCGCGTGCTGGCCGCGGACGACCTCGCTGTCGGATCCGTAGATGTAGAAGACGCGGGCGATATCGAAGGGGATGGTCTGACCGCCTTCGATGACTACAAGTTTGCCGCGCTCATCACCGAAATCACTGAATTGTATTACCGGACATCTGTCTTTAAGGGTCATGCTTTACCTCGTCGTTATTATTTCCGGGCCAATGGGCTCCGGGCAGGTGCTGGTTGTGTCTGCCTCAAGCGCCCCGCGGTTCGGGCGGAAGTCGTGTCTGTTTCAAACGCCTCACGGTTCGGGCGGGGGACTGTGTTTGCCTCAAGCGCCCCGCGGTTCGGGCGAAAGTCGTGTCTGTTTCAAATGCCTCACGGTTCGGGCGGGGGACTGTGTCTGCCTCAAGCGCCCCGCGGTTCGGGCGCGAACCGTGCTTATCTGAATGCGTTCAGAGCCTCCGTAACGTAGTCCTGCTCCTCGTCGGTCATTCCCAGATAGAAGGGGATGGAGAGAACGGTCGAAGCAAGTTTTTCCGTGAACGGAAGGTCTCCCTTCTTGTGCCCCAGATAAGCGTAAGCCTCCTGGAGATGGGGCGGAATGGGATAATGTATGATGCTCCCTATGTCCCTGCTTTTCAGATACTCGATGAGTTCATCTCTCTTCTCGCACCGGATAACGTACTGGTGCCACACGGCGCGGCTGCCCGGGGTTTCCGCAGGCTTGATGATGAGAGGATTGTCTATGCCGGAGGAGTATCTGTCGGCGAGCCGCCTCCTCATTTCCGTTGTTTCGTCAAGATATTTGAGTCCTACTCTTAGGAGGGCAGCCTGAAGCTCATCAAGCCTTGAGTTTGCCCCGATCATCTCATTGTAGTAACGCTTTCCCGAGCCGTAGTTCCTGAAGACTTTCACTTTCTCTATGAAGTCAGGATCTCTGGAAAGGATGGCTCCTCCGTCGCCGAAAGCGCCCAGATTCTTTGTGGGATAAAACGAAAAACAGCCGATATCTCCGAATGTGCCGGCTTTTCTTCCCTTCCAGCAAGCGTTGTGCGCCTGTGCACAGTCTTCTATTAAGAGAAGACCGTGTTTCCTGCATATTTCCGTGACCTTGTCCATGTCGCATATCTGTCCGTAGAGATGCACCGCGACTACAGCCTTTGTGCGGGGCGTGATGGCGTTTTCGAGAGTGTCGGGATCTAACTGGGAATCATCGCCGGGCTCAACGAAAACGGGAGTCGCATCGTTCAGGGTTATTCCCATGACGGAGGCTATATAGGCGTTTGCGTGGATTATGACCTCATCACCTTTGCCTATTCCCAACAGCTTCATGCCGATCCACAAGGCGTCCAGTCCCGAAGCGAGTCCGGCGCAGAAAAAGTCGTCGCCGTGGAATGCGGCAAATTCAGACTCGAAAGCCTTGACCTCCGGGCCGAGGATCAGATAGCCGGATCTCAGTACCCTGAGGGCGGCCTCGTCATATTCGGCTCCGTGGAGCCGGTAGGAGCGGTCTGTTCTGTTTGCGGGGATATTCAATGTCTTCACCTCATGCGTATGGGAATAGTTGACTCCGCCAGCGAAACAG
This sequence comes from Lachnospiraceae bacterium, assembly GCA_016288705.1. Taxonomy (GTDB): domain Bacteria; phylum Bacillota; class Clostridia; order Lachnospirales; family Lachnospiraceae; genus JAEELB01. The sequence goes on from JAEELB010000154.1 coordinate 7,145, forward strand.
CGAGCGCCGACGAGTCTTTACCTCATATGAGTCTTCACCTTATATGAGTCTTAATCTTGTGCGAGGGTTCACCTCATGTGAGCGTTCACCTCATGCGAGTCATTATCTTGTGTGTGGTTTCACCTCATGCGAGCCTTTACCTTGTGTGTGGTTTCACCTCATGCGAAAGCGATAGTGCCGCAACACCTTCTGTTTACTGCTCGGAAAAAGATTTTACCACATTTCCACCCGGCTTGAAAGAGTTAATTTGACGCTGTCCGTCCTTGCATGTCCTTCTCCCGGATGTAAAGCGGGATGCAGGCTGCCCGGATGGGCTGCTCGTAGGCGGCGAGAGGGAGGCCGGACCCGATAAAAATGAGAAAAAGTGCATATTTATCGGATGGAAGAGGCGGCGAGAGGGAAGCCGGACCCGATAAAAAAGCGAAAAAGTGCAAATATATCGGGTGGAAGAGGCAGCGAGAGGGAGGCCGGACCCGATAAAAAAGAGAAAAAGCGCAAATATATCGGGTGGAAGAGGCGGCGAGAGGGGAGCCGGACCCGATAAAAATGAGAAAAAGCGCAAATATATCGGGTGGAAGAGGCGGTGAGAGGGAGGCCGGACCCGATAAAAATGAGAAAAAGCGCAAATATATCGGGTGGAAGAGGCGGCGAGAGGGAGGCCGGACCCGATAAAAAAGCGAAAAAGTGCAAATTTATCGGTTGGAAGAGTCGGCGAGAGGGAAGCCGGACCCG
>JAEELB010000155.1 GCA_016288705.1 Lachnospiraceae bacterium
GACCTTGGAGAGGATGACGATGGTCAGATATGAGGGGTTCTGCAGTACCCTCGGATCTCGAGTGGCGCTGATCTCGTCCCCTGCGGTAGCCAGCCGCATCTTTCCTCTTTTATGCACCTCGCCGTTTTTATCCATATATCCCTTCGGAAGGGTGAATTCATATACCGTTTCCATTCTTTACCTCCGGTTCTTATTCATTTTTTTTATCAGGCCTGCGGGCAATGGCGGCATCGCCGCCATTGTCCGTAACCCTGTAAAGAAAACGAATCATAAGTTAGGAATATCCAACTCCTCGTAAGCCACTTCCATGCTTTCTATCGCCACATCTGACGTCTTTGCGTCCAGATCAGGCGCGGAGTACTTGGCTACCCAGGCATTCTTCAAAACCCATACACGGTTCGAGATATTCGACGTTACTGCCTGTGAAGGGGAGCCGCTGTTGATATCTATAAGCTCCACCGTCAGATCATGTCTGGGATACGCGCCGGTTCTCTTCTCGGTCACGCATGATTTGATCCAATCCTTAAAAGGACTGTTCTGGATATATCCCATACGGAAGGTAACATTTCCGTGCTTCACTAACCCCGGGATCTTTACGGGTGCAAGCGAGCCGGAATTACCCTGCCTGAATTCGATCACATCTACGGATGCCTCAATTCCGGTTACCTCACTGAAGGCAGCTGTACCGGTGATCTCGGTACTGCTGACGAAAAAATTCATCTTAGTAAGCGGATAATAGGATCCATTATTTACATACGGATCAGCTGCCATAATCTATCTTCCTTTCTGTCTATTTTGTGTAGCCGTAACTGTTCAGTACCTTCACAGTTACGAGTAGTCTCATTTCCTGCAGATATGGAAAGAGCTTTATCAGCCCTCTTCTCCTCCGCCGCCTCCGGCTTCCGCGGTATACTGCGTCAGGCGGAAGATGACGAACTCGGCAGGTCTGGAAGGAGCGATACCGATGTTGCAGATCAGCCTTCCGTTCATTATGTCGTCCCTCGTCATCGTTGAAGGTCCGATCTCGACGAAATAGCTGCTTTCCGGCGTATCGCCCGCCAGCATTCCGTTTCTCCAGAGCCCATCCAGGAACCCTGAGATGGAGAGCTGAACACGAAGCCACAGTGAAGAATCGTTAGGCTCGAATACAACCCAGTTGGTATTTGCCTTGATACTCTCCTCCACAAAGATGAAGAGTCGGCGAACATTGACATACTTGAAGGAGCTGTTTGAGGAAGCCGTGCGGGCGCCCCAAACGCGGATTCCCTGTCCGGGAAGCGCACGGATCAGATTGATCCCCTCCGGATTAAGGATGTCCTGCTCTCCCTTTGTATAATTGACCTTAAGCCCGGTACAGAAGACTGTCTCATTGGCAGGCGCCTTATGAACGCCCCTGTTGATATCGGTCCGGGAATAAACGCCCATTACCGCTCCTGAAGGAGGAATGAAATCCGCCTTGTTGGAGGAACGGTCAAAGACCTGGATCCAGGGATGATACATCGCAGCATAGGTCGAATCGATGATGCCGCGGTAATTGATAAGATCGTTTGTCTTATACATATCTGCGGGCATATCTATTACGGCAAAACGGCTGCGTGTATTCTCACAGTGGCTTACAAGAGCTACGATGACCTCCGGAATAGTGATCCCGGGAATACCGATCATGCTGACGATGTTGTTCTCCAGGAAGGCCTGTAAACCGGTACGCTTGCCCGGTCCCCTGTCCTCTCCGATAAAGGTCGCCGCATTAACGCTTGCCACCGAGCCATCCGATCCACCATCCAGGAAGAAGGCTCCGCTCTCATTGCCTTCACCGAAGATCGCTTCTACCGGATTGCCTGTTTCGGTAAGGGCATCTACCTTTACTTCAATAAGCTCGCTGTTTGCAAGCCTGGCGCCTATATAGCGCGGAGAAGAGGGATTAAAGCTCAGCTCCGTGTAATTTTCCGCATCGTCACCATAACGGACCCCCATGTCCACGGTAACGAGATACAGAAGCGCCTTCGGGATGATCGAATCGTCCACAACCTCTTTCGGAAGCTCGTCCTCAAAGGTCACGGTACGGTCAAAGATCGTCCTGATCCTCGTATAAGTGCCCTCAAATACTACCAGGTCTCCCTCTCTGAAGCCGTCAACGCTCTTTGCCACATAGCCTGTTTCAGACTTGGCAATAAGCTGAAGCCTCTGCTTCTTAACGGTATTTAAGGTGATCTGGATCTTGTTGCCCCATGTGCCGGGGTTCTTAGCCGTAACGGTGATTATACCCTTTTCGGCACTGGCTGCCTCAGCGTCCTCGGGAGCAACCCTCATGACAAAGCAGCGGGTTCCGCCGTTTGCGAAAAACTGCTCGACGCTGTTGGCTAAAAAGCGGTACTCTCCGTAAGCAAATTCGCTCAGGAAACCGCCGAATTGCTGTGTAAAGCTTTTAAAATTCGTAACAAGCTGCGGGATTCCCTCTATCGGGCCTTTTTCCGCCATGCCGACAAAGCCGGCAGTGCTTGTACCTACTCCCTCAACGCTTCGCGGCGAGTTATCATACTCTTCCACATATACGCCGGGTGATAAATATTCAGCCATGTTTTTTTCCTTTCCTTAATATTTTTGAACTTTTGCGTCGATCTGCCCTGCAGATCGTGCGTCCGATCCGCTTTTGGGATCGGAAAGTTTCCTTAAGATACTTGTACCTTCATCTGTCCGGGAAGCGTAATGGAAATCTGTCCCATATATACGCAGGTGAGCTTACAGTCCTGTGCAAGACACGGTTTCCCGCCTATAAGGACCTTATTCCCGTTGGGGATAAAGCTCATTGTCTGCGGGATACAGGGCTGTGGAGTCAGAACTCCGAGCGCCGCCGCGGTAGCCGAGGCTACCATCGGATTGGTAAGTGTCGTACACATTCCGAAGGGCCCCACATTTGTCATGGGCGCCGCGTCAAATATTGTTGCCGCGGGGTGTCCCTCCGCCAGCACTACCGTGTTCTGTGTTACCTTCAACGGTGCCGGTGCCGTTCCGAAGGAGCACATCAGATTTGCTCCCATCGCTGTCAGCGTACTCATTCATTTCCTCCTCTTCACTCATATCGTCGTCGGTAGAGTCCTCTTTGGGCTTAAACACATCCGGATCCATCGTAAAAGCATCCGTATTGTGCATATCAGCCATCTGAAAGTACTCCTCTTCGTCTGATGCAAACCGTACCAGATACCAGAGATTTTCTCCGTCATCACGGACTCTCAGTAAATAGTCTCCATCCTCGGAAACACTTCCGTAAACGATCCGAAATACAGGTGAGCCCTGAACGGCCTCCGCTGAGACCGGATCCTTCAGACGAACGGACTGAGATGTTACGGTTCCCGTTACTTCTATTTTTTCGTATTTCTTTTTTTCCCTGTCAAACAATCCATAACAGCCGGAGACCAGATGGACCACACCCCCCGTGGCGTTATAAACGGTCATCAGGTTCTTCTTGGCATCATAAGCCTGAAAGCTGCATAGAGGCTGCTGCAGGTTGATCGCTTCGATCGATTTAAGAAAAGGAAGATTTCCTTTAAGGGTGGCGTGCGACAGACCGCCTGGCAGGTTCTCTGATGGGATCAGGAACACGTCGCAGATCGGCAGATGCTGATCTAAAGAAGAGTAGTCCACGAAAACCTTATATTCCTCATATCCGGTCACACGGATGCGCATGAGAAAATCTTCCCTCGCTGTATTGATGAATACATATGTCCCCGTCCCCCTCCTCTCGGGTCGGATCGGCTTGTCATCCTTTAAGAATAACACATTACTTTCCTTTACGTCTGC
>JAEELB010000156.1 GCA_016288705.1 Lachnospiraceae bacterium
ATCCGGGTTCATTTCCGTATCAGTCACGGTCTGCCATCTGTCTGTGACCACCATGTACCGGCCGTTGATCTCCCTGCAGGAAAGATCCAGGACCAGGCGGTCCTTCCCTGCAGCCCGTGATATGGATTCAAGAGCTTCGGGGTCGATCTGTCCGTCCCTGAAGATATAAGACGTGACGATCACCTTTGACGCTCCGGCATCCAGAAATTCGCGGGCATTTGCGGGAGTTATGCCGCCGCCCGCTTCAAGCGAGTCAGGGTATGCGCCGAATGCTTTAAAAGCCTCTCTCTTCCCGGCCTCATATTCGGCGGAGTCCCTTTTGTTCAGTATTATCACGTGACCGCCTGGCAGACCCAGCCGTCTGTAAAGGCCGGCAAAGTATTCCGCGCCCTTTCCGGACACAAAATTCTCGCCGGCCCCGTTATCCGTAAGCGTGGACCCGATTATCTGTTTGACCTGACCGTTATGTATGTCTATGCATGGCCTGAAATGCAAAACAGCCCCGTATTGTCAGGATATCACATCGGCCATGGTGTAAAAGCCGTTTTCTTTTCCCGCAAGGAATCTGGCAGCCGCAATGGCTCCTTCCGCAAAGATCGCCCGGGAATAGGCCCTGTGGGATATGGTCACCACCTCATCGGGACCCGCAAATATCACATCATGGTCCCCCACTATGGTCCCGCCCCTGACTGAAGAGATGCCGATCTCATCCTGAGGTCTCTTTTCCCTGCGCATGCTCCTGTCATAAACATATTCGGGATTCCATTTACAGGCTTCCTTTACCGAATTGGCAAGCGCCAGAGCTGTTCCGCTGGGAGAATCGAGTTTCTGGTTGTGGTGGGCTTCCACGATCTCAACGTCGAAGCCTGCCCTGCGGAGGGCCGGAGAAACGGTTTCCAGCGCCTTCATAAGCACATTGACGCCCACGGACATATTTGCGGAACGGAGCACGGGTATTATCTTTGAAGCCTTTAACGCGGCTGTTTCCTGCTCTTCCGAAAGCCCTGTGGTGCACAACACCAGCGGGATATGTCTGTTTACGGCGTATTTTATGATGCCGTCAGCTGCCGCCGCCACGCTGAAGTCAATGAGGACGTCGGCCTCATCCACGCAATCATCGGCATTGTTGTACACGGGATATGGATTGTCCTGATCCGTCCTCGCGTCTATGCCCGCGGCAATCACTACGTCATCGGTCTTTTCGGCAGTCGCCGAGATCATCTGCCCCATCCGGCCGTTACAGCCGTTCAATAAAACTCTTATCATATCAGTCCGTAAGCCTCCAGTGATCTTCTAAGTCTTGCCTTGTTGTTTTCACCCATTTCGGTAAGAGGGAGTCTCACCGGTCCCGCGTCTCTGCCCATCATGTTGAGGGCTTCCTTTACGGGAACGGGATTGACTTCGCAGAACAGAGAATCGACCAGATCGATGGCTCTGAGCTGCTCTTTCCTCGAGCCTTCCACGTCTCCGTCGAAGAATCTGCTGCAGATCTCATGGGTCTCTTTGGGCGCCACATTTGAAAGGACGGAGATCACGCCGATACCGCCGAGAGAAAGCACGGGAACTATGTGATCGTCATTTCCGGAATAAATATCCAGACATCCGTCCGCAAGGGCTGCAAGACGGGCGATCTGATTGATATTGCCGCTGGCTTCCTTTACGGCTGTGACGTTCTTTATCCCCTTCGCCATCCTCACCATTGTCTCGGGCAGGACATTCAGGCCGGTACGGCTGGGAACGTTGTATACGATGATGGGAATGTTCACGTTCTCGGATATAGCCTCGTAATGCCTGTATATACCTTCCTGAGTGGTCTTGTTATAGTAAGGAGTAACGGACAGAAGAGCGTCAACGCCCGTTTCCTCGGCTTCTTTTGAAAGCTGGATTGCGTATCTGGTGTCGTTTGATCCCGTACCCGCTATAACGGGGACCCTGTGGTCCACTTTTTCGACGCAGAACCTGATGACTTCCTTGTGCTCTTCATCGGAAAGAGTGGCGGCTTCGCCGCTGGTGCCGCATACTATGATGGAGTCCGTCCCTTTCTCTATCTGCCAGTCTATGAGCTTGCCGAAGGCATCATAATTGACCTTCTTACCATCGTCATCGTTGAAAGGGGTTATTATCGCAACTCCTGCTCCTTTAAAAATCGCCATGATCTTTTCCTTTCCCGTAATCTACGGACCGTTTGATCAACTGTGAGATAAACACTTCTACGTATTCTAACACCGAAGAACGGTAAAATCAAATCCGGTATACCTCCCTCCGACGCACATATTGTTCGTCTGCATTCAAAAGCATGTATCAAAAGCGGTCATGTGTCAGGATCATTTATCCGTTCCAACATCTGTTTTCTCAGAGTAACCGTATCTATTTTTCCGGATCCGAGGATGGGAAACCCGTCAAACACAAAGAACTTAGATGGGATCTTGTATTTTGCAAGTTTTTCCGACAGGTCTGCGCGCAGAAGATCTTCATCAAATACAGCGCCGTCCTTTAACGTGATACATGCTGCGACCTCTTCCCCGAAGAGTTCACTCGGCATTCCAAGCACCTTGACATTTTTTATCTCATAGTATTCGGAAATCTTTTCCTCGATCTCACCCGGCATTATATTCTCTCCGCCACGGATTATAAGATCCCCTAAACGTCCCGTAAAATGGACATATCCTTCTTCATCAAGATAACCAAGATCCCCCGTGTGCAGCCATCCTTCACTATCTATGGTCTGATCCTCTATAGGTACCTTGTAATATCCCCCCATGAGATTGGATCCCTGTACCAGGATCTCGCCTTCTTCACCTGCCCTGCATTCTGTTCCGCTTTCCGGCGATGCGATCTTTATCATAATATGTTCGATCGGTTTCCCTACCGTATGAAGGACATGCTCCATCGTGTCCTCATAGTCCGTTGTGCTTACCGGCGCCATTTCAGACAGTCCGTATGCGCTGATGAAATGATCATTCGGAAGTTTCTTCCTGAACATCCGGATCTGAGCCTCAGTAGCCGCAGATCCTGATATTATCGTGCAGCGAAGGGAAGAGAATTTATCGGAACTGAATGTTTTGTTGTTCACAAGGGCTATGAGTTTGGTCGGGACCGAATGAAATACTGTAAGACGGTGTTTCGGTATAAAATCCACCAGAGTATCGGTCCTTATATCGTCAGGAATATAAATTGCGGACTCTGCTATCGCATTCGCGAACAGGCCTGCTATCAGACCGAAGACATGAAATAACGGCAGGATCAGACATGTCCTGTCATCGGGCATCAAACCCTGGGATCTGGCACTGTAGTATGCGCCATTGAGTATATTGAAGGCAGACAGTATCACTCCTTTGGGGCGGTTTGTCGAACCCGATGTGAATAACATGGTACATGGTGCATCCCTATCCACATCCTGCGAATATCCATTCTTAACAGATTCGTAGTAAGACTTGCGCTCTGTAAGGGTGGAAGCGTCCATGAATGAGTATACTTCCCTGACCTGACTGCAATCCGCTTTAAGAGCCGAAAGAAACTCACTGTAGTTGCTCACATTGTTCATTGTACCGTAACAAAAATGAGTCATGTCGGAAATCTCCGCAACTGTCCTGATCTCGGATACACTGAGGCCCGGATTTATAAGCAGAGCCATCGCACCGAGCTTTTGTACCGCAAAAAATGTCATGACCCAACCGATGGAATTACGTCCGTATATACCTACATGTGTTCCGACACCTACGCCCAGTTTATTCAGATCATCTGCGATCAGCTGTGATCCGATTTCAATATCTGACCACGAAAATGACCTGCCGGACTCAAAAATAAAGGGACGGTCTTTAAGTTTTTCTGCCTTCTCCGCGCAAAAGTCCTTAAATGATTTAAAAAATAATGGAGGCTCTTCAGATGTCATGACAGTCAGAGGGATAGTTTCACTAAAACCTGCAGCTTCGAAGGTATGGAATACTTTTTCCGAAACATTTTCGACCCTCATAGCCCCTTCTTCACAAAAGCGCTTGCGGCATATGAGCAGTTCCCTTATGCCTGCCAGTGATATATAGTCCACATCCCTGAGATCAAATATGATCTGTTTTATATTCCCATCGATCTTCTCAATATATTTTCTCAGATCCGGAGATGTGTTTATATCGATCCTTCCTACGACAGACACCCTGAGACAGTGATCGCTGACAACTTCATTTTTTATCATCATACGCTTTCTCCTCGTACTCAATTGCACGTATCGTATATGGATCTATTGTTTTGCGTTTTGTTCTATGTTACCATATCTCATGCTGTTATAAAAACAAAAACGGAGAACATGGTATGTGGGAAGAATTAAAATTAAGTCATGATGATGTCATTGCAGTGGTAGCTCCCCATCCTGATGATGAGTGCCTGGGGGCATCTTTTATTCTGCTTACAATGCCGGAAAGAACGGATGTATACGTGCTTACAGATGGTAGTCACGGCAACGATGAAAAGACTGTTGAGGAGGAGGCACGGATCCGCAGGGAGCAGTTTGATGAGGAGATGTCCTATGTAAAACCCCGAAATTTTTACTGGCTCGGATACGAGGATACAACTCTTCCCCAACACCCTGAGGCGGCAGATACTATTGACTTTACTCAATACACAAAGGTTTTCCTCCCATGGAATGAGAGCGCTCACCCGGATCATCGGGCCGCTTCCGTGATGTGCTGCAGGGCCATCATGAAGCAGAAAGCCCATCCCGAATGTTACTTTTACGAGATAGCCGTTCCATTTAACAAACTGACTCACTATGCGGATATCTCAAATCTGATCGATGAAAAGCGCCGCCTGATAGATTTCCACAGTGATCAGGCCTGCCAAAAGGATATACCCTGCAATCTGAACTTGTTCAGAGGTTCGTTTATATCATTGTATAAACCGGTCAAATACGCCGAATGCTATCTGCAGGCAGATCCGTATAAGATCGGCTATTGCAATGATATACTGATAAAGCTGAATACTTTCAAAGAAGATTACGGCCTTTATGACAGGCTTTTGGAGCAGGGGATCCGGATCAAGCGTGTAATGCCCTGTGATCTGGGCCCGCTTCAGGAATTTGTACGGGAAAATTTTGCTGACAGCTGGGCTGACGAAATCCTGCCTGCTGTTATAAACGGCAGTTGTTTCATCGCAGAACGCGATAGGAAGATACTGGCTTTCGGATGCGCGGAAGCTACGGCAAAAGGATATTTGGGACCTGCGGGAACATTGCCGGGCGTAAGAAGAACGGGGATCTGCAAAGCGCTCCTTCAACGGAGTTTACGTTATATGATAGAACAAAACTACAGATATGCCGTCGCAGGTATGCCGATCGATCCTATTTGGGACATGGTAAATCAGGTTGCGGATGCTGAGGTGATAAAAGACAGCAGCTGCGCTTATATGGACAAGCTCAGCTATCCTTTTTAACCGCGCCGTAAGCCCTATCATCTTATCCCGAAAGACCGTTTTTTTCATGATACGCAATTTTTGTCCCTTCCGTCTGCCGGTGCCCTGATACGAAGTTCTTGACAGGACCCGGGGATGGTCATACAATCTTATCTGTTCATCCGGGACACATTCGTCCCATTCTTCACTGTGTTTTTTGTATTAGCGGCGGCGCTTTGATCCTGCAAACGGATTTTTCCGTGTCATCCGGGAGCCGGGCGCCGGAATATCTTCACGCGCGGCCGGGCTTTATTTCCGGTCAGAAAGGAATAATGAATGAGAAGACCGTTATGCGCTGCAGGTCTTGTTTTTATCACGATGGTGTCTTTATTGACGCTTAAGAATATCGGGAATATACGGGACCACAGTGAGCTTGAGGGAAAAGCGCGGACGATGGAAGGAAGGGTGTCCGTGGTTGAACACCGGGATTATGAGGACTATTCCGTGACTTACGTGTATTTGAAGCTGACCGAAAGAAATGATCCCTTTGACAGGGGCGCAGTCATAAGGTGCGCCTGCTCCGGGGATCTCCTCTCCGGTGACCTGTCCCTCCGTCCGAAAATAGGAGCCAGAGCCGGGATCAAAGGCAGGATACAGGCCTGGTCCCGGGCAAGAAATCCCGGGATGTTCGATCAGTTCCTCTACCGGAAAGCCCTGGGCGTGGAATGCGGGCTGAAGGACTGCGAGATCCTGTATGTGTCCGGAGATCACGACCGCTACAGGGAATTCCTGTCGGAGATCAGAAACTATCTGGGGCTTATGCTGGACAGGGTTTTCGGGATCAGGGACGGGAGCATACTCCGGGCCGTCGCTCTCGGAGATAAATCCTCTCTCGATGAGGAGACCAGATCAATGTATCAGAGAAACGGGATAATCCACATCCTTGCGGTTTCCGGGCTGCACATATCGGTACTGGGGATGGGGTTGTACGGAGCATTGAAAAAGCTCAGGGTGCCGTCCTTTTTCTCCGTCCTTTTGTCCGTGTTTTTTATGTGCTCCTACGGGCTGATGTGCGGTTCATCCGCGTCAGCCGTCCGCGCAGTCACCATGTTTTCGATACGGATGGGAGCCGTGCTTCTGAAAAGGACCTATGACATCCTGACAGCGCTTACGACCGCCGCGATCATGATCCTGGCCTCATCCCCTCTGTATGTCACGCAGGCGGGTTTTCTGTTTTCCTTTACGGCAGTCCTGTCGATCAGCGCCATGACGCCCGTGACGGATGAGATCCTCATGGTGAGATCCTTTAAGGGATTTGCAAATAAGATCGTTTCCGCCTTTACTTCGGGGATCGATGTAGCCCTGGCCACCCTGCCCATTCACACGGGGTTTTATTATTCATTCCCCATCATATCTCTCCTGATAAACCTGATCGTGATACCTCTTATGACAGTGGTCATGGCGGGAGCAGTGATCTCTATGATCCTTGGAAGTCTGTATCTGCCCATGGCTTATATCGCCGCATTTCCGGTGAAGATCGTGTTGAGGATCTATTATCTGCTGTGCGTTTTTGGGGATCATCTTCCGGTCAGCAGCGTGATCACGGGATGTCCGCCGGTATACCGCATCGTCCTGTATTATCTGATGCTGTCGGTCCCCTTCATCATCAAAGACCGCTGCTCTCCTACCGTGTTTGTGCTCACATCACTCATCGCCGTCTCACTTCTTGTGTTCAGGCCTGCCGCAGGGTTCAGCATTACTTTTGTGGATGTGGGACAGGGAGACTGTATTTATATTACCGACGGGAACGGACTTGACATCCTTGTGGACGGCGGTTCATCCACCGAAACCGGTCCGGGTGAAAGGATAATAGCGCCTTTTCTCAAGTACAACGGAGTCGGCAGCATAGAATACATATTCGTGACCCATCTGGATTCTGATCATTACAACGGAATAACGGAACTTATTGAAATGTCTTCAAAAGGGGGGCCGAAAATAGACAGGGTGCTCCTGAACCGTGCAGTCCTGAATAACGGCGGGGAAAAGCTGAACGCCTTCTCTTCCGTCTGCCGTGAAAACGGCGTATCCATATGCCCTGTCAAGGCAGGAGATTCACTTGTTTCACAAAGAGATTCATTGGAGATAAGCTGCATATACCCCTCATCCGACAGCGGAGATCCCGAAGAGATGAACGAGATATCAACGGTACTGGCGGTGAGATACGGAGATCTTACATGTCTCCTTACGGGCGATATCGAGGGACAGGGAGAGACCGATCTGACCGGGATCATAAGGAGGAATAAGGAACTGCAGAATGCGGATATACTAAAGCTTGCCCATCACGGTTCAAAGAACTCTTCTTCGGAGGATTTCCTGAACGCTCTGTCCCCCGGGATCTCGGTGATATCCGCAGGGAAAAACAACCGCTACGGACACCCGGCCCCTGAAACGCTGAAAAGACTTGATGAGAGAGATATCCCTTATCTCTGTACTATCGACAGCGGCGCCATCACTTTTCGTACAGCGCCTTTTTCAGTTTCACGGTTTTTCTCAGCTCCGTCAAAATGACCGACCTGCCCGTCTGTGTTTCAAACCAGGTGTCAATTTTCGTCGAAGGACCATAGGCCGGAAACCATACCAGTTCAAAGTCATCAAATGCTTTCATGCGCTCTGCCATCAGTCTGGTCCGAGGGATATGAAAACCGGCGGTCACCATCCCTACTCTGAGCCCGATCCCCTTCCGGGCTCCCGGGTCTGAGCCCGCCCTGACATGCAGCGCGCCAATGAAAAGGAGTTCATGTATGAGCCCCGCGGAGAACTCAAGATTCTGTTTTGTATAACGGGCACGGTTTTCAAGATAGATATCGGACGGGTTTACGCCAAGCTCAGACAGGCGTTCTGACATATACTCCGCCTCGGTGCACAGTCCGTTGCGGTACAGGTTTGCGCCGCTTACTATGTACTTCACTCCCGGGTTCTTCTTTCCGACCTCGAAAGCGGCATCTACCTTGTAGCCGCAGTTGGGGCTTCCAAGGATCACCAGGACGTCGACGGGAGACTCATCGTCAAAGGGACCTTCGAAGAGCAGCCTGTTGATCTCAGGCAGAGTCTCCTCCCGCTCCTCCGGGTGCGCCGCAAAACGGTCGATCGTCTTTTCGATCTCGCGGGAGAGATCATAGGCTACAAAATCCAGCTTTTCGTCCTCGTCAACCTCCTTCGACAGCTCAAAGAAGCATTGCATTTTGGCCTCATGCAGCATGAGCGCCTTCCGGAAAAAGTCAGGAACGTGCGCTGCGGACATGGAATTCCTGTCCCTCTGTATGTAACTGAGCATCAGTATTTCTGATGTGATGATCCTGCTGTCGCGGTCCTGCCCGGAGAGCAGGGTCAGGTAACGGTAATTGAAAAGGCGGTCTTCCCCAAAGACAACGCTTTCATCAAAGCGAAGCTTTCCTTCTTCAATGACCTGTCTTTGATAGAATTTGTTGCAGTTGGAATAGATCAGCAGATGTCTTGTGCGGATATAGTCGTCCGCAAATTCGGAAACACTGTCGTATGTCCTGTCCTCAACTGTCCAGAATTCGCTGTTGCCGGATAAAAAAGCGCGTTCGATCCCAAAGATATAAAGACCGGCCTTCTCCTCAAGAAGCGGCCTGCTCTGACTGATAAACCCGTCCTTCAAGCAGTCATCGCAATCCAGAAACGAGACATATTCACCGCGGGCCAGATCCAGCCCCCTGTTTCTGGCGCCTGAAGCGCCAATGTGCCTGCTGAAAGCCGTGCGCAGGTTCTCCCTGCCCTCCCCGTATTCCTTTAAGATCTGCGAAGTGGCGTCTTCGGAACCGTCGTCCACTACTACCAGCTCGCAGTCCTCCGGAAGCTGCTTCAGCACGCTGTCAAGACATTCCGCAAGGAATGACTCACAGTTATAGGCCGGGATGATGATCGACAACAAAACAGAGTTCTCTTTTTCCATTTTTCACACCTTATATTTATTTGACTTGCTGCTCGACTGGAATGATGAGATCAGGCAAATTCCATGATAGTGTAGTTCATATCCTGCACATATTGATATTTTACGCTCTTGGCCAGACGCTGCATTAGCACGTAGTTGTCCGTGGTCAGACCTTTTTCGCGGTCTTCTTCCTTCTGGAGCGCGATACACTTGCCGTTGTCCATGATCACAAAGGTAGCTCCCCCGTCACTCCTGTACCGCACTATGATCTGAGCCAGGATATTCCTTCCGTTGACGGACTTCATATAAGCCACCATTTCCTCCAGACACAGTCCGACCCGGTAGGAGATCTTATGATCGAACCCGTTTTCTTTTGCAAATCTTCGGATCGCGCGGGACGCTTCCACGGCATCCTCTTGCCGCACGCTCATATACAGAACGGCGTTATTGAGTTTTTCCGCTTCAGCGATATCCATTTTGTACAGCTGTCTGAAGCGCCGGAAGAATAGAATGAGCACCAAAACCGCTGTAGTAGTCTTTGCCAGATATATCCATGGCGCACTGAATACATGCATAAAGATGAAAGCGAAAACCGGCTGGGTAATGTTGCCTGCAAGGATGACCTTTGCGGTGTACGATGTGTCTTTTTTATTTACAAGAAAGAGAAGCAGAAAAAGCACCAAAGCCTGGGGCAGAAAATAGACAGCATGGACACGCACTGCGGAAAGCCCCCCCGGGGGAACTATATCGACGCCGTAGATACTGTAAAATATTGTCGGAAAAAACATGACGAGCGCAGTGGCTGCCCCGATCATCACGGTCATGAACCTTATCCCCTGCTGCATCAGTATCTTAAGCCCCTCCACGTCGCCGGCGCCCTCCAGAAGCCCCACCATAGGCCGCATTGAGCCGATGATCCCATTTACCAGCACGGCCACCACGGAATAACTGAAAGCACAGACACCGTCGATGGTTCCGGCGGAGTCTCCGAATGCCAGAAGCAGTATCCGGATCAGAATGTAATACTGAACAGCATTCACCAGGGAGGATACGGCATTGGGAACCCCAAGGCGCAGGATACCTGCATATTCCGAAAAAGAATGTCCCCGCTCCCTGTACCCGAGCATATCAGTGAACTTAAGCAGACAGATCAGGGTCGTACTGCACCGGACCATGTTTGCGCAGGTCGTCCCCAACCCTGCGCCTACCACGCCCATCTGAAGCGGACCCACAAACAGAAGATCCAGTACAAGGTTGACTGAACCCTCCAGCAACGTCAGCATTGTAAGCATCTTCATCCTGCCGACTATCTGTAGCATATTGGCTCCGACTGTCGAGATCACGCCTAACGGGGTTGCGATCATAAGGCCTATCGCATACTGCCAGACCATGGCATAGATATTATCAGGAAGACCGTACGCCTTCAAAAGCACCCAGATAACCGGTATCTGGAAGATCGATGCAAAAACGGATAAATAAACCATCAGCCAGAAAGACGCACCCTTGATCTGTTTGATCTGCGCGCCTTCGTTGCTGCCTATGGAAGTTGACAGACAGGTGCCTATCCCGATAGCTCCAATTTCTGTTAAAGCTCCGACAAACAATAATAACGGCGTAAAGACAGAAACTGCCGAAAGCGCATCTTTACCCAGAAAATTGCCGACCACGATCCCGTCTACCGAGATCAGGAGCAGCGTAGACATATTTGTCATGATCATCGCAGGAAGATATTCCCTGAATTTGAACATGGAAAGATCCCCTACGCGCCTGTACTTTTTCAGTTGATCATCATTCGCATTACTCATATCATCACGAAAAAATGATCCCGTTATGCGGATCTATACGGGTCATGCGTTTTGCGCCTTGGCCTTTGCCGAGAACTCAGCCCTCTTTCTGAGCCTTGGATCCAGTATCTTTTTGCGTATCCTGAGATGTTCGGGAGTCACCTCCAGAAGCTCGTCATTGTCAATGAAATCAAGGCATTGTTCGAGACTCATGATCTTTGGAGGCGTGAGTCTGAGGGCATCGTCAGAACCCGAGGCCCGGGTGTTTGTAAGATGCTTCGTCTTACAGACGTTCACTTCCACATCCTCAGACTTTCCCGTCTGACCGATGACCATGCCTCCGTATACCTTTGTGCCCGCCCCTATGAACAGGATACCTCGCTCCTGTGCGTTGTAGAGCCCGTAGGTGATAGCCTCCCCCGTTTCAAAGGAGATGATGGATCCCTGCTTTCTGTACTGTATCTCACCCTTGAAGGGAGCGTAGCCTTCAAAGAGAGTGTTCATGATGCCGTTTCCCTTTGTGTCCGTAAGGAAATCACCGCGGTAACCTATGAGTCCGCGTGAAGGCATGTAGAACTCAAGCCTCGTATATGCTCCGGATACCGGAGTCATATTCTTGAGCTCGCCCTTTCTCTGGCTGAGCTTCTCAATGACCACTCCCGTAAAGGAATCCGGAACATCCACATAAACCGTTTCCATGGGCTCAAGAAGCTTCCCGTTCTCGTCCTTCTTGTAAATGACTTCCGCCTTGCTGACCGCAAACTCGTAGCCTTCGCGTCTCATGGTCTCGATCAGCACCGACAGATGCAGCTCTCCCCTGCCGGACACCTTGAACGCCTCCGTGGTATCGGTGTCTTCAACCCTGAGAGACACATCTGTGTTCAGTTCCCTGTAGAGACGGTCCCTGATGTGACGGCTGGTGACATATTTCCCTTCCTGCCCGGCGAGAGGGGAATCATTTACGATGAAATTCATGGATATGGTGGGATCCGATATCTTCTGGAAAGGAATGGCTTCGGCTCCTTCCGGTGAACACAGGGTATCGCCTATCTTTATATCTGAGATACCCGATATCGCCACAATGGACCCCATTGAGGATTCGGCCACCTCCTTCCTGTCCAGGCCGTCGAATTCGTACAGTTTGCTGACCTTGACCTTGTTCTGCCGGTCAGGCTCGTGGTGGTTAACGATGAGAGCTTCGTCTCCGACGCGAAGAGTGCCGTTTGAGATCTTGCCGATGCCGATCCTGCCCACGTATTCATTGTAATCAATGGTGCTTATGAGACACTGCAGCGGCGCGGAAGGATCTCCTTTCGGCGCCGGGATATGTTCCACGATGGTGTCGAAAAGAGGCGACATATCGCGGTTTTTTACGGTAAGATTCGCAGTGGCGGAGCCGTTCTTGGCCGATGCAAATATGAACGGGCTGTCCAGCTGATCGTCGTTCGCCCCGAGATCCATAAAGAGCTCAAGCACCTCATCCTCAACTTCCTGGGGACGGGCTTCCGGCCTGTCACATTTATTCACGCACACTACCACGGGAAGGTCCAGATCCAGAGCCTTCTGCAGCACAAACTTCGTCTGGGGCATGGGACCCTCAAAGGCGTCCACCACCAGGACGACTCCGTCGACCATCTTCAGCACGCGCTCCACTTCTCCGCCGAAGTCCGCGTGTCCGGGAGTGTCGACTATGTTTATCTTGATCCCTTTCCAGGTGACTGCGGTATTCTTGGAGAGGATCGTTATGCCGCGTTCACGCTCAATGTCGCCGGAATCCATGACGCGTTCCCTTACTTCCTGATTCTCCCTGAAGACTCCGCTCTGCTTGAGCAGCTCGTCCACCAGAGTGGTCTTTCCGTGATCGACATGGGCGATTATGGCCACATTCCTGATATCTTCCCTGTTTTCAGTCATTCCGAACCTTCTTTCTGTAAAACCTTCAAAACTAATGAATAATACCATAACTGCCCGGTCAAGGCAAGGGTTAATGCAATTGACAACACCTGACTGCCGCAATACAATTGATTTGCCTGTAAATGACGATCACATCAGCAGATTAACGGAGGTTTATGTAATGACCAGATGGCAGCGTTTCAGATTTCTTCCCGGGATCCCGCTTGGCAAAGACGGTACCAGAGTCACCGGAAGCGAAGAACACAGAAGACTGTCCAGGCAAGCCGCGTCTCAGGGAGCTGTTCTTCTCAAAAATGACAGGTCGGTACTGCCCTTTTCACAAGGCGCCCGCATTGCCACCTTCGGAAAAGGGATCTGCGATTATGTCAAAGGCGGAGGCGGAAGCGGGGACGTGACCTGTGAATACGTGAAGAGTGTCGCCGACGGTCTTCTGGAAAAAGAAAAGGAAGGCAGACTCTGTCTGGATCACGATCTGCTCTCTTTTTACGATGAATACATAAAAGATCGCTACAGCAAGGGACGTCAGCCGGGGCTCATAGAGGAGCCGGAACTTCCCGACGAACTGATCAATAAAGCCGCAGCTTACACGGATACAGCGCTCATTGTCATCAGCAGGTATTCGGGCGAGGGCTGGGACCGGGTCAGCAACGGCGACGACATGAAAAAGGTGGTGGACTCAGCTGACATTTACGCCCTTAAGTTCCTGATGAGATCGGTGGAACTGTTCCCTGACGGTGATTATTACCTTTCGGGAAATGAAAAAAAGCTGGTGTCCAGAGTGTGCAGCTCATTCAGCAACGTGGCCGTATTGCTGAACACCGGAGGCGTCACCGACAGTTCATGGTTCAAAAATAATGACAGGATAGCCTCTGTACTGGCTGTTTTTCAGGGAGGAATGGAAGGCGGATCCGCCGCAGCGGACCTTCTGTGCGGGGATGTAAATCCCTCCGGAAAGCTCACGGACACCTGGGCTTCTTCCCTGTCCGATTACCCTTCTTCTTCGACCTTCCACGAATCCGTCGATTACGTGAAGTATTATGAGGATATCTTCACCGGTTACAGATACTTCGAAACCATCCCCGATGCGAAGGGCTGCGTTAATTATCCCTTCGGCTTCGGTCTGTCCTACACCAGCTTTGATATAAGGGATATCAAAGGGAAATATGAAAACGGCGTGGTAGCCTTCGAAGCGGAAGTGTTAAATACCGGGGATCTTCCGGGACGTGAGGTCGTGCAGCTCTACGCGTCGCAGCCCAAAGGGCTTCTGGAAAAATCCGCCCGGGTGCTTGCGGCCTTCAAAAAGACCGGACTGCTCAAACCCGGTGAGTCGGAAAAAGTCTTTCTCTCTTTTGATATCAAGGATATCTCGTCCTATGACGACAAGGGTTCAGTCCGGAAGAACGCCTGGGTCCTGGAAAGCGGGGTTTATTCCTTCTGTCTCGGAACGGATGTGCGCGCTCCCGAGACCGGTTTTACGGTGGAGCTCAGGGACAATCTGATAGTTAAAGAGACAGAGGACCTTCTGGCCCCCCACTCCCTCGACCGCAGACTTAAGTCGGACGGCACCTATGAAGAGCTGCCGACTGAAGAATTCACGCCTCATGAACCGGTGACGGGACGGATGGAACCTGATGAATGCGAAGGCCCCATGCCCGAGGTGAGGCCTCTTTCCGGAATGTACATGAACTGGTCGAAGATAAACACCGGAGATGTGCCCTCCTTCGAAAAGGTGGCTGAGGGTGAATTGTCCCTGGAGGAGTTTGTCGGGAACCTGTCCGACAACGATCTTATTTCCCTTCTGGGAGGACAACCAAACACGGGTCTTGCTGATGTGTTCGGTTTCGGCAATCTGCCGAGGCATATGGTTCCTAATATCATGTGCGCCGACGGACCTGCCGGGATCCGGATCCAGCCGGACCGTTCAGTCTGCACCACCTCCTGGCCCTGCGCCACCCTCCTGGCATCAAGCTGGGATCTGAAGCTGATAAGAGATGTGGGAAGAGCCGGCGGTCTGGAAGCAAAAGAAAACAACTTCGGTCTCTGGCTTACCCCGGGGATGAACATTCACAGGAATCCCCTGTGCGGCAGGAATTTTGAGTATTATTCCGAAGACCCTTTTCTCTCTGGAATGTGCGCCGCGGCCCTGGTCAACGGCATTCAGGAAAACCGCATAGGCGCCTGCCCCAAGCATTTCGCCTGCAACAATAAAGAGACAGGCAGAAAATCCAGCGATTCCGTCATCTCGGAGAAAGCGCTCAGGGAGATCTATCTGAGATCATTTGAGATCATGCTGAAGCATTCGGATCCCTGGGTCATCATGTCCTCCTACAACCTGATAAACGGAGTACATACATCCGAAAATCACGACCTTCTGACAGGAGTCCTCAGGAATGAATGGAAGTTTAAAGGGTTTGTCACAACCGACTGGTGGACTCTGGGAGAGCACTATCTGGAGATCAAAGCGGGCTGCGATCTCAAGATGGCCTGCGGCTATACCGACAGGGTGAAGATCGCGCTTTTGAAGGGAGATATCACTTCGGAGGAGCTTGAGACTGCAGCGAAACGGATTCTTTCGGTGATACTGAATTTTGAGTGATACGGGAGTTTCAGGCTGTAATGTCACTGCTTGATCTGATTTCCAAACACGCATCCCCCGGGCTGGTCATAAGGTCATATTCTTTTTTCGGCCTTTTCAGGTTGTTTTCACGGATCAACAGCAACCGCCATTACAGGGAAAACCTGGTACTCTGGAATTCCTCGGGACCTGTTTCTGAGCATAATGACCCCGGCATCACCCTGAAGGCCGACAGGGTCGAAGACTTCGGAGACACCCGCAATTCCGTAAAAATGTCCGCCATGGGCATTGACGGGAAATACATAGAACATCAGGACAGACTGACCATGCTCAGATACGGCGGAGGCCGCGGCTACCCCATTTCCTACGGCGGCTGCGAAATGATCGCGGTCTACAACCTGCTCTCCTATCTTAATGACGGGAGGATCCCCGCAGGTTTTGATTTTCCTGATATAATAAGAGCCTTCGAAGGAAACGGCATCGCCCTTGAGGGCGCTTTCGGCGCGTCACCGAAGGGCATGGTCAGGTACTTGAAGAGATCCGGTCTCTCTCCTGTTATGTCAAGGCCCGGGAAACTGATGGACACTTCTGCCCTCGAAGGCAAACCCTTTATCTTCACTGCCTTCAATGACAGGAGACACATATGGAGTCAGGTGCATACCATGGCGGCCACTCCCGAGCCGGACGGGAGCGTCATTCTCCACAACAGTTACGAAACTCCGGCCGGTTTCTCACGTTACAGGGATCCCGCCGACGTCATCATAAATTACCGGCGGGGCATGGCGCGGGCCATATGCGTTATATCACTTGCCTGATCATTTTTGCATTGTTCCCCTGTTCGTGATAAAACCGTCACAAATCAATCACAGAAATGATTTTTCATCACAAATCATCACAAAAGCAGATATTTACACGTATTTCGTCCTTTCCACAACAAGGCCGAAGGGGAACAGGGCTACCTGGGCGATTTTGAAGAACTGCTTGCCAAAGGGAATGCCGATGATGGTGATGCACAGGATGACACCTATGATCGCGTTTGTGAGGGCCAGTTCGATACCGCCGAATATGATCCAGAAGATATTGAGAATGGCGGAACCTGTGCCGCCTTCATTTCTCACCTCTTTTCCGAAGGGATTTAAGGAAATACTGGCCAGCTTAAAGCACTGGATCCCTACGGGTATCCCGATTATGGTGATAAAGTACAAAAGCCCGGTAAATATCCATCCAAGATAGCTTATAAATCCGCCGCAGATGATCCATAATAAATTAGCGATGAACCTCATAATGCACTCCTTATCAATTAAAACCAGAAATGCGGGCGATAACGGTTGAACTCACTGTATCCTCTTCCCCACCACCACGAACCTGCCGTAGGCGCCGCCCGCAGTGGAACGGTCGCAGGTAGAAAGGGTCACCAGCTCATCTCCGAACACGGCTCTCACCCCCGTGTCATAAAGCTCCATCTTCTGCATTTCCGTCATGTTTGAATCAAACTCGGCGGCGGAATTCGCTCCGGTGAACTGGTAATACTTGAAAGCCACATCCTCTTTTGCAAGCACGGTGGCGTTAAATACAAACATCACCTGGTACAGTCCCTTGTCATAGAGGGAATCAAACCTGAAGGTGGGATGCTGTTCGCAGAAGGAAGCGTCCTTGTACTTTTCAAGGGAGCCGAACATCTTGCCTGAGCTCATATGATGACCGTAGATGATGAGATTCTGGCTCCTGGGATTTATGCTGCAGGCAGTGTCCAGAAAGAGGCATCCGTTCCGGTCCGATTTTCCGTAGAAATCGTGGTTCAGATAGTAGGAATCATCCTGCCCCTGCATCACGGGGTAATCGATCCCGGTGCCGTCTATCTTAAGCCACCCCACTATGCTCCTGTTCTGGGCGTAGAGATTGGTGAACTCGCTCAGCATGGTCTTTGAGGCGGCCCCCGCCGCGGGATCCCCTCCCGACACCTCAGGCACATCCCCGCTCTGCTCCTTCTGGAGGTATGCGCTCATTCCGGAAGACGCATTGGTATTACTCAGTCCCTCCGAAAGAAGATCGGCGGTCTCCTCATTCTTCTTCCCCGCAATGCTGTAGGTTATGAGATAGATGAAGCAGGCTGAGGCCACAAGGGCGCAGGCGCCCAAAAGGATGGTCCTTCGCAGCTTCAGCTTCTTAAGCTCTTCCTGCGCAAGACGCTCTATCTCCGCCTGCTTCTTTCGTTCTTCTTCGGCCCTCTCCCGCTCAAGCCTGTCTTCCTCGTCCTCCCTGTCCCGGAGGCCGCGATGCACGGGATACCGCCTGGAACTGTTCCTTCTTTCCATGCCTGTCACTTAACTACTATGTTCACAAGCCTCCCGGGTACGAATATCTCCTTCACGGTGTCATGGCCGTCGACCCATTCAGCCACGGCTTCCCTGCCGGCGGCGATAGCCGAATCCTTGTCGATATCCCTGGCAACGCTTATGGTCTTGCGGTTCTTTCCGTTCACCTGGACCATGATCTCCACCGTATCCTCAACGGTCTTCTCCTCATCCCAGGAGGGCCATGTCTGCCTGTACACCCTGCCCTCATTTCCGATGAGTTCCCACATCTCTTCGGTGATGTGCGGCGCAACGGGATTCAAAAGCACAAGGAATAATGAAAGCTCGGCCTTATTAATGCTTCCCTTCTTTGTAAAGTCGTTGAGGAGGCTCATGAGAGCCGCGATCCCGGTGTTGTATTTCAGGGTGTCGAAATCGCCTGATACCTTCTTTATGGTCTGGTGTATCCTGGTCTCCATGTCCTGAGAATAAGAATCTCCGTCCACCAGAATATCCTGAAGTCTCCATACACGGTCCAGGAACCTGCGGCAGCCCTTCACGCCTTCATCAGACCAGGAAGCAGCCATATCAAAGGCCCCGATGAACATCTCGTAAAGTCTCAGGGTATCCGCGCCGTAATCCCTGACTATGTCGTCCGGATTCACCACGTTTCCGCGGGACTTGCTCATCTTCTCGTTGTTCGAGCCCAGGATCAGGCCGTGGCTCGTCCTCTTGAGATAAGGCTCGGGACAGGTCACCGCTCCGATATCGTAGAGGAACCTGTGCCAGAATCTCGAATAAAGGAGATGCAGCGTTGTGTGCTCCATGCCGCCGTTGTACCAGTCTACGGGCATCCAGTATTTAAGCGCTTCCTCAGAGGCAAGAGCGTCGTCATTATGAGGATCGCAGTACCTGAGGAAATACCATGAGGAGCCGGCCCACTGAGGCATGGTGTCGGTCTCTCTCTTTCCGGGGCCGCCGCACTTCGGGCACTTGCAGTTCACGAAGCTCTCCATCTTCGACAGAGGCGACTCGCCGGTATCCGTGGGCTCATAGCTTTCAACCTCGGGAAGCATCAGCGGAAGCTCGTCGTAAGGCACTGCCACGTATCCGCATTTCTCGCAGTGGACGATGGGGATGGGCTCTCCCCAGTAGCGCTGCCTGGAGAAGATCCAGTCCCTGAGCTTGAAATTGACTTTCTCCCGGCCCTTTCCTTCCTTTTCAAGGAAACCGATCATCTTCTTCTGGGCTTCCTTCACGTTCAGACCGTCAATGAACCCTGAATTGACCATAATGCCTTCGCTGACATCGGGATAGCACTCTTCATTTACATCCTTGTCGGAACCGGACACCACTTCAATGATGGGAAGCCCGAATTTCTTTGCGAAGGCCCAGTCTCTGGTATCATGGGCGGGAACTGCCATTATAGCTCCGGTGCCGTAGCTCATGAGCACGTAATCGGATACATAGATGGGTATCTCCGTATTGTTTACGGGGTTTACGGCGGTGAGGCCTTCGATCCGGACCCCCGTCTTTTCCTTGTCGGCAGAGAGCTCCGCCCTCTCGAAATCGGATTTTTTATTTGCCTCATCCCTGTAGGCCCTGATCTCATCCATATTGCCGATGCGGTCCGCGTACTTTTCGATAAGGGGATGCTCGGGCGCGACCACCATATAAGTGGCGCCGAAGAGAGTGTCGCACCTGGTGGTGAACACCCTGAGTATATCCTCCGTGCCCGCTATCCCGAAGTCCACCTCGGCTCCGGTCGATCTGCCGATCCAGTTGCGCTGCTGGGTTTTGATCTTCTCGATATAATCCACCGTATCGAGGCCCTCAAGCAGCTTATCGGCGTATTCCGTGATCTTCAGCATCCACTGGCTCTTGACCCTGCGGACCACGGGAGATCCGCATCTTTCGCAGACGCCGTCCACAACCTCTTCATTTGCAAGTGAAACCTTGCAGCCGGTGCACCAGTTTATGGGCACTTCAGCCTTGTACGCGAGCCCGTGTTCAAAAAGCTTAAGGAATATCCACTGCGTCCATTTGTAATACGAGGGATCAGTGGTATTTACCTCCCTGTTCCAGTCGAAGGAATAACCCAAAGCGTGAAGCTGTTCCTTGAAGTGTGAAACATTATTCTCGGTGACTATCTTCGGGTGGATGTGCTCCTTTATGGCGTAATTCTCGGTGGGCAGTCCGAAGGCGTCCCAGCCCATGGGGAAAAGGACGTTATAACCCTGCATCCTTCTCTTTCTGGCCACTATATCCATTGCTGTATAGGGTCTCGGATGTCCCACATGAAGACCCTGACCCGAGGGATAAGGGAATTCCACAAGGGCGTAATACTTAGGCTTGCTGTGGTCGTCGGATACGCAGAAGGCTTCCTCACGATCCCAGATGTCCTGCCACTTCTTTTCAACCTCTGAATGTACGTACTCTTTCATTCTTATGCTCCTCTCAACCTTTTATCTCTTAACCGGAAAGACCTCAGGCTCCTCTTCTCCACACCTTTCTAGTAAATATAACAAGCATGGGGAAAATTTCAAGCCTTCCGGCAAGCATATCAAATATAAGGACCAGTTTGGATAAATACGAAAACCCGGAAAAATTACCGGTAGGTCCCACCAGTGAGAGGCCGGGACCGATATTGTTTATGGTAGCCGCAACTGCGGTAAATGAGGTCACAAGATCAAAGTCATCCATGGACACGATGAGCACGCTCAGTGTGAAGATGAAGATGAAAGCCGTCATGTAGACCTTCAAAGTGTTGGTGGTCCTCTCATTCAGTTTGCGCCCTTCAAGGTAAAGCGGCTTGATCCTCTGGGGATGAAGCGACAGTTCGGTCTCGTTTCTGATGAGCTTGAACCCGGCCAGAATGCGGGATACCTTAATTCCGCCGCCGGTGGAGCCGGTACAGGCTCCTATGAACATCAGCACCACCAGTATGGCTTGTGAAAAGCCCGGCCACAGGCAGAAATCGGCGGTGGAAAAGCCGGTGGTGGTCATTATCGACGCCGTCTGGAAGGAGGAATCGAGTATCGCCTTTCCGGCATTCGTATATATGCCGTTTTTGATGATGTCTATCGTCACAAAAGCCGTAGCCGCCAGATAAATGATCAGGTACCATCTCACTTCTTCGATCTTGAAGGCATCTTTGATCTTTCCGGTCACCATCAGGTAATAGAAATTGAAGTTTACCCCGAAAAGCAGCATGAACACCGTTATAGTGATCTTGCATATCATGCTGTAGCTTTCTATGGAATCGCCCTTTACGCCGAAACCGCCCGTACCCGCGGTGCCAAAGGCGTGGCAGACGGAATCGAAGACCGGCATCCCCTCAAGACACAGGAAGATTATGAGGAGGAATGTCATGATCAGATAGATCAGATAAAGAGCCGACGCCGAATCCCTCATTCTCGGAGACAGCTTCTGGGCCGAATAACCCGGGCTCTCCGCCCTCATGATGTGCATGTCGTAATTGCCGGAAAGGGGCTGGATAGCCAGTATGAACACAAGGACTCCCATGCCTCCCACCCAGTGGGTGAAGGAACGCCAGAGAAGCGACGCATGGCTCATCGCCTCCACATCCAGAAGGATGGTGGATCCTGTGGTGGTAAAGCCTGACACAGTCTCAAAAAGCGCATCGATGTAGTTCGGTATCTCACGGGTCACAAAGAAAGGAAGAGCTCCCACCGCCCCCAGAAGGATCCAGGAGAAAGCCACCGTCACAAAGCCTTCCTTGGCGTAGAAGATCTTCGGGTCAGCCACTTTGATGAATTTGGACACCACATGGCAGATCAGATATACCGCTCCGCCGATCCCCAGATACACAGACATCTCATAGAATTCTCTGTATAAGAGCGCGGTAAAGGCAGGGAATACCATGAACAGGCATTCCACCTCGATCACCCTGAGCAGTATCCTTCTGATAAGCTGATGATTCACCGGAAAATATCCCTCAGATCGTTCATTCCGCGATAAGTAGTCATCACTATAACGGAATCGCCGCACTCCAGGGTGTCAACTCCGGAAGGAGTGAAAACGGTGCCCTTTCTCATGATGCTGCAGATCAGGACGTTGCGCATGATGGGAAGCTCCATCAGCGGCCGGCCGGTATAGTCTTTAGCATCTTCGCTCACTATGAATTCAAGAGCTTCAACTCTTCCGTCCCTGAGGCGGTAGAGGGTCTCAACATTCGAACCCATGCCGTTCTCAAGGGCTCTCACATATCTGAGGATGTAGTCGGAGGTGATCTTCTTGGGATACAGGATGGAGCCGATGTTCATGCTCTTCAGTATCTCGTCGTAATTCACCCTGTGGACCTTCGTCATGAGCTTTGCCTTTGAAATGCTCTTGACGTAGCTGGACAGCATTACGTTTTCTTCGTCAATGTTCGTCCAGGCCACAAAGGCGTCCATTCCGTAGATGTCTTCCTCCCCAAGAAGGTTCACGTCGGTCCCGTCGCCGTTTATTATCACCGCATTGGGGAGTTCGGAAGCCAGATGCTCGCATCTGGCCCTGTCGTTCTCGATGATCTTCACCTGTATATCCATGGCGGACAAGAGCTTTGTCAGATAAACGCTCGTCTCTCCCCCGCCGACCATCATTACGTTCTTCACCTTTGTGGACAGGAAATCAGTCTTTTTCAGGAACTGCATCGCGTCCTTTGCGCTGGTGACCACCCAGATCATATCTCCGGGTTTGAGGACCGTGGCTCCGTTAGGGACGATTATCTCGTCGTCCCTTTCGATCATGCCTATGAACAGATCATAGCCTATGACCGACTTAATATCCTTAAGGGCGGTATGGGCAAGTTTATGTCCCTCATTTATGGGGAGCTTCATCATCTCTATACGGGATTTTGCAAATGAAGTGACTTCAAGAGCAGCCGGATACTTGATGAGCCTCGCAAGTTCATGAGCGGCTTCAAGCTCTGAATTCACCAGCAGGGATATGCCTATCTCTTTCCTTAACAGGCCGGCCTCCTGCTGGAACACGGACTGAGCGACTCTCGCGATGGTTGAGCAGGAAGAGCCCCCCGCCCTTTTTGCTATGACCGAGATCAACAGGTTCAGTTCGTCATTTCCGGTTACGGATATCACCAGATCGGCGCTGTCCACTCCCGCCTCATAGAGGACGGAGGCACTCACGCCGTTCCCGCATACGCCGAGCACATCCTGAACGTTGCCGGCTTCCTCCACAAGCTCCTGCTTTTTGTCGATCACAGTGATATTGTGGCCTTCCCCGGTAAGCTCCGATGTCAGCGTTTTACCTACATTGCCGTATCCAACTATTATGATGTGCATAAACCATGCCCCGTAACATCAGATTAAACGGACAGCCCTTTCAGGCTGTCCGCTGGATGATATATCTGTTTCTGATCAATCTTCGGAATTCTCTGCGACTTTTGACGCCCTTGTCTCAACCTCTTTCTGCTGGATCTCCTGAGGGGCCTGTTCATACCTGACAAACTCGTAGGCGTAGGTGCCTCTTCCGCCTGTCATAGAACGGAGCACATTACAGTAGCCGCCGAGACAGGACATGGGCAGTTCGGCCTCGATCTCCTGCTTCCCGCCTTCTATGGGGTTCATTCCGAGAACTCTGCCTCTCCTCTTGTTGAGGTCGCCCATAACGTCTCCGGTGTAAGCATCCGGCACCTGTACCTTGAGATCGGCTATGGGTTCCATGAGAACGGGACCCGCTTCCATAACGCCTTTCTTGAAGGCCTGGGCAGCAGCGGTCTTGAAGGCCATTTCCGAGGAGTCAACGGGATGATAGGAACCGTCGTAAAGCACCGCCTTGATCCCCACCACGGGGTAAGCAGCCAGAGGTCCTCTTCCAACGCCTTCCTGAACGCCCTTTTCAACAGCGGGGAAATAGTTCTTGGGAACGGATCCTCCCACCACTTCCTGATCGAATTCGTAGGGAACCGTGATATCACCCGAAGGCTCGAAACGCATCTTAACATGACCGTACTGACCGTGACCGCCGGTCTGTTTCTTGTACTTGTACTCGACGTCCGATTTGCCCCTTATGGTCTCCCTGTAAGCAACCTTGGGCTCCACCAGTTCGATCTTGATCTTGTATTCATTCTCAAGCCTGCTCTTCACGACTTCAAGCTGCAGATCGCCCACGCCCTTCACCAGCATCTGGCGGTTCTCGGAGTCGTTCTCCACCTGGAAAGTGAGATCCTCCTGGGCGATCTTCTGAAGAGCCTGAGAGGCCTTGTCCATATCGCCTTTATTTTCAACCAGATATCTCATTACGGTGTAGGGCTTTGAAAGCTCGGTGCGTCCGAATCTCACGGGAACGGCCTTGGTTGACAGCGTGTCTCCGGTGGATACGTTTGTGAGCTTTCCGAGAGCGCCCAGATCGCCGGCGTGAAGTTCGGAAACCTCGACGGCTTTATTTCCCTGCATCACGTAGACCTTGCCCAGCTTGACTTCGGAATTTGTGGCCTCGTTGAACAGAGTGTCGTCCCCCTTCAGAACGCCGGAACACACCTTTATCAGGGAATACTTTCCGATGAAGGGATCCACGATGGTCTTGAAGACATATGCGGTCTTGGACTTTGAGAAATCATAATTCGCTTCAAAGATCTCATTTGTCTTCATGTTCACCCCTGCGCACTGACGGGCGTCGGGGCTGGGCATATACTTCACAATGTCGTCCAGGAGCGTGTAGATCCCGCGGCACATGATGGCGGATCCCATGGACATGGGAACTATGGTCCCGTCAGCCACGTTGGTCCTGACGGCGGATCTGATCTCCGCCTCGGAGAAGGTGTCCCCGCCGAAGTAGCGGTCCATGAACTCCTCGCTGGTCTCGGCCACCGCTTCCATTATGGCGTCCCTGTAGACGTCGAGATTTTCTTTGGAATAATCGGGAATGGGCATCTCGTTGGCGTCCTTGCCCTCCCATTTGTAAGCCTTTTCGGCGATAACGTTCACATAGCCCGTGAGCTTTTCGTTTTCCCTTATGGGGAAATGGAAGGGAGCCATCTTTTTGCCGTACTTTTCGGTCATGAACTCAACCACGTTCTTGAAGGATGCGTCGTCCAGATCCATGTCCGTCACGAATACGAACCTGGGAAGCTTATATTTGTCGCAAAGCTCCCATGCCTTCTCGGTGCCGACCTCAACGCCGTTCTTTCCCGACACTACTATGATGGCTGCGTCCGCAGCGCCGACAGCTTCCTCGGCCTCACCCACGAAATCGAAGAATCCGGGGGTATCCAGAACGTTGATCTTGCAGCCCTCCCACTCGATGGGGATCACTGAAGTGGAGATGGAAATGTGTCTCCTGACCTCTTCCTTTGAAAAGTCGCTCAGGGTATTTCCGTCGGCTACCTTGCCCATGCGGCTTGTTATGCCGGAGATATAGGCAAATGCCTCCGCAAGTGAAGTCTTTCCGCACCCCCCATGGCCCAGAAGCACTACGTTACGGATCTTGTCAGTTGTGTAGACATTCATAAAACGAACCCTCCTTCATGATTGTAGTGAGCCTGTCGGCTTTCACAAATAATTATTTTATATCATATTCAGATCATTTACAAGTATTATATGATGTCAGGGTCAAAAGCTCATAAGGCGATCATGCTTGCATGATTCGCCGCATGAGTTTGGGACCCTGACATCATTATATGCCTTCACGATATTCACGGGCTCTGGAAAACATATCCCTGAGAGAATCCGGGTCACCGGTTTCCAGATAGTCCCGTATCTCCA
>JAEELB010000157.1 GCA_016288705.1 Lachnospiraceae bacterium
CCGGTCACCAGGATGTCGTCCCCCTCTTCCGCATTTTCGGAAATAAAATCCAGCATCATCCTGTCTTCCGTGGCCATACCGGAAAGAGCCCGGAACCTGTCTCTCTGCTCCCCCACCGGGGCAGTGCTCCTGATGTAGAACATACAGGAGATGATTATAACACATCTGACGGCGGCGACCCCAATCCTCCCCCCGGGTTTTTCGAAGAGGTCCCTCAGGTATCCGAAACAGAAAGCCAGTGGCATAAGGATACAGGGCACGAGATACATGGCGTAGTGGATGTGCTTTTCACCGCCGAGGGCGGCGCAGAGGCAGGAAACCGCATAGAACACCGGAAATAAAAGCCTGTAATAGCCCTTCCCCTCCAGAAACACCACGAGGGCGCCCAAAAGGACCGGAAGCCAGAGCAGCAGATCCATCGAGACAAAATACTTTGAAAGTGCCAGCGCGTTCCCAAAGCTGAAACCGCCGTGAAGTTCGGAGTAATAGATGTTGAAACCTATATAAGCATCCCACATCTCTTTCAGAGAGCCCTTCGCGCCGTACCATATGAGATACGGGACAAATGAGAGCAATACTCCCCCGAAGAATGCGGGGATGCAGATCAGTGCGTCCCTTGTCCTGTCCCGGGCAATGAGTACCAGGAGGAGCGCCACGGAAAACACAGCCCAGAGAGCAGCCCCGTTCACCCTTATCATGAGGACGGCTCCGCAGAGGATCCCTTCAAGAAGGACCTCGGCTATCCTGATCCCGTCCCTCCTTGAGGAGATCGGGGGCGTATCATGCAGGGCCGCCGTGAGATCCGGGCTCTGAGAAGACTGAGCCTCCCCGGGAGCGGACATACTGCCCGGTGACCGGGATACATCCTCTCCGCCGGTATCGAAGGGCATGACCCCTTCACGGTAGAATCTCCCTCTTCTGAAGACTATGGTCTCCCCGTCGTAAAACGGCCTCTTCAGGCTCTTCACCGGGCTTCCTGAAGCCCGGCATCCGGCGCCTGCTCCCGCAGGTCCCGGTTTTCCGGGGATAAAATACTGCAGATAGATGTACAGCCCCGCATAGATAAAGGGCAGCGACCATTCCTCGGACAGATTGCCTTCATAGAGCAGGGTGATGAGGGGCACAAAAGAAAGACAGGCGGCCATCATGGATTCCCCCCGGTGCCCGGTGACGGTCTTTGCGCACAGATAAGCCATCACTATGTCAAAGGAGAGGGCCAGGAGTTCCAAGAACCATATCCCCGTGACGCTTCCACCGCCCAGTATGAGTCCCAGCTGTTCTATGCTCCAGAGCAGGGGCCCCTTGTGGTCAAACATGTCCCTGTAGGGCACAAGCCCCCGGTTCAGCCCCTCCCCCATATAGATAAATATTGACGAATCTATCCCCGCCAGGCGCTCCGACCACGGGTTCAGCGGGCTTTCCAGGAGGATGTAAAAGGCCTCAAAAACGCACACGCCCGCAACGAAGACCGGGATCATTATCCTTATAAAGTTTTTCCAGAAGGATCTATTATCGTCCATCCCTTCCACCACTCATGCATATCCGCGGCATTGCAGATCTGGGTGTTCTTATGTACCGAAGGTCTGATCCTGATACCGTCGCCGCCGTCAAGCCTCGCCCCCCAGAAGGCGTAGGTCGAATTCGAACAGATATGATGCCTGCAGGAGCGCATGAGAGAAAGATCCTTGAGCATCCCTCCGCTGCCGCTCACCAGGGTCTCATCATCCCTGTGGGTAAAGTATCCCGGCCTTTCGGCAAAGTATTCCGGGTCGTCCGTGAAAATAAAGACCCGGGCGGCTCCGGCACGCTCCTCTATATAAGCCAATGCGCTCCGGTAATAATCTTCCGTGGAGATACCCCCGAAGAGCGCTGCGTTTTCGGGATCCAGATAATCCTTTCTCCTGATGTGCAGGCTCACGGAGTTCTGTCCCGGATCCCCGGGGAGGGATACTTCCGGGAGCCGGATCTCTTCACGTATAAGGGGCAGTATATCGCCGTAATAGGCTTCGCAGGCCCAGAAGCCCTCCAGATAGCAGTCCCCGAGCCCGAAGACCTCGGGAGCGTACTGCTTCCCGCCGGCCCTGTCATCGGTGTTTTCAAGGTAATATCTGTTTTTAAACCCCGGAAGGTGCCTGGGGATGCGCCCCGATTTACGGTATATGTCGGACGGATCCGCCTTACGGTAAGGCTTTTTCAGGATCTCCGAAAGGGTGTTTCTCCTTGCGGTGGCGCTGTCCGGGATATTGCCGAACCAGGTGCTGTCGTCTATGGATGCGGGCAGAGAGAGCTCCAGGAATTTCCTGTAGAGCGCATACTGCTGAAGCTGGTTTCCCAGCCCTCCCATGAGCTTTATTACCGCTTCCCTTTTCATCCGGCCAGCACTCCCGATCTGTCCTCCCTTTCTTTTCCGGGCCCTAAAGCCTCTTATCTGAGGACGGTCCCCACTATGGAAGCCCTGAAGATCGTGGGCTTTCTCATCACGTACAGGAGCAGACTGTTCTTCAGGGAGGACGCCTTTAGGCCCGTCTTTTTCAGGAGTCCCGGGGTGTCCTCAGACAGACATATGCGGCAGGCTTCCCTTGCTCCGTTCTCACCGCGAAAAGCATTTCTCACAGCTATGGCCAGGAGCCACACGTACTCCTTTTCCCTCTGGGTTTCCCCTTCGGGCATTCCCTTTTCTTCGGCTATGCCGGAGATGGTCCTGTCAAGGAGACGTATCTGACCGTACATCCTCTCGTCCCTTCCCTGCACCATGGAACCCTGCCTCTTCACATAATGATAGCCCGAATGTCCGGTGACGGAGAGCCTCTCCGCATCCAGCAGGCATGGGAGCATTATGGACACGTCCTCCCCCATGGTGAGTTTGGGATCCGCAAAGCGCATATTTTCAAGCACCAGTTTCCTTGACACCAGTTTCATGCATCTGGAAAGGCTGACGGTGCGGATCTCATTTCCCAGAAGGTTTTTGCGCAGTTCTCTGATATCTTCTCCCTGATATACACCGGCCGGGAGAGCGTTTGTGAGGTCTCCGGTCTTTCTGCCCGTAGACTCATCCTCCGTGATCCCGCCGCAGGCCGATATCTGTTTTTCGCAGCCTTCCAGAATCCCTTTTTCCAGTTCCTCAATGTAGTCGCCGTCCACATAATCGTCGGAATCCACAAAGGTCAGCAGTTCTCCGGAAGCTGCGTTCACTCCCGCCTTCCATGCGGAAATAAGACCTCCGTTCTCCTTGTGGATCACCTTCACCGGGGAGTTTTCCCCGTAGCGGTCACAGATGGCGGGACTGTTATCAACAGACCCGTCGTCCACCAGGATCACCTCATCCGGGACACGGGTCTGGTTCAGGATCGAATCCACGCATCTTGCGAGGTATCTCTCCGAATTGTAAACAGGGATAACGCAGGATATGGTCATACCATGCCCTTTATGGTGGCGGGGACTCCCGCCACGAAAGCGCCGGGAGTGGTGACCGATTCTATCACCACGGCTCCGGCCCCCACCTTGACGTTGTCGGCGATCTCTATGCCGCCCACAAGCACGGTGTTCCAGCCGAGATAAACGTTCTTCCCGAGTTTGGGGCTGGGAGTGTTGGGACCCGTATTTCCCACACAGGTGGAGCCTGCTATGACGCAGTTTTCCCCTATCCTTGTGTCGGCGTTCACCGCCACCCTTCCGCAATGATAGATCAGAAGCCCCTTCTCACAGGTAAAGGGAGGAACCTCAAGACCCAGTTTTCTGCCGAGGATATGCCACTTTCTGTGGAGAAACGCGTAGCATATATCGTGATAAAGACCTTTGGAGGCCAGATGGTACTCGGACTTCCTGAGGTTCTCCACATATTTCCAGATCATGTACCCGCGGCTGCGGAGAAAGAAACCGGAAAGTACATCCAGTTTCGTTGGCAGATACAGCGGTTTCTCCGCCGCGAGAAATTCTTTCAAATCCTGCTTTGTCCTTATCATATCACACCTGTATCCTCAAACCCGGATCGCAGCGCCCGCCGGGGTCCGGACAGTCACTCCCATCCAAGCTCACGGTTAAGCACCCTGAATATCCTGC
>JAEELB010000158.1 GCA_016288705.1 Lachnospiraceae bacterium
AAAACGGCCGGTTTATCCTAAATATTGCATCTTCGGGAGCGCCTGAAGGAAGGCACAAACCGTAAAAGTTAGGATAAAACGGGGAAAAACGGCCGGCTTATCCTATATTTTCAGGTTTTTGGGGAAGACTGAACCCGAAAGACTGACCCCGGAAGACTGAACCCGGAAAACTGAACCCGAAAGACTGAACTCGGAAGACTGAACCCGGAAAACAGCAATCCGGTACATACAGGAGCGGATACTTGAGAAGAGTACTTACAAAAGCAGAAGCCATAAGGCTCATCATATGGATCGCTGCGGTCCTGATCATAATCTCCATATTTCCCCTCAGGCTGTGGAAATACAGCTACGTGACGAGGGAGAGCAATGACACTCCCGCAGAGGTCCTGGAAATGGACGACAGGTACACCGTCATCCACTCTTTTATCCCTATTTACAGCCATCTGGAGGCCGTCGACATCCACATAAGGAACGTGGATCCCTGGACCTGGATGGACGTGAGGCTCCTGGACGGAATGGGAAACGTGATCATAATGGACTCCAGAACCTTCGAAGAGGGGGCTTATTCCGTCCCCATGACCTTCCGGGCAGACTTTAACCGGGACCTGGTCCCAGGGGTCATGTACAATATCGAGATATCCACGGGCATCATGAGCGAAGCTCCCGACGGGGCTTCCGGATATTGCGAGCTCGGTCTGAGCCCTGTGTCCGAGACTGGGCAGGAGACTCCGGTGCTGCAGCTCTCCAAGAGGAACAGGATGGATATGAGCCTCGAAAGAGTGGAGGGGGTCCGCCTGAACACGGATTTTGATTACACCCTTCCCCTGGGGAAAAAGCTGAGCCTCATCCTGATCGCGGCAGTGTTTTCGGCGGCCTTCTTTGTCACGCAGCTGATAAGGACCCTGGAAAAGAGATTCGGACTCCTGAAGTCTCTCACCACCCTGACCTCCGCTGCGAGAGCCGTTCTTTGCCCTCTGACCATCATCCTGTCCGTTGGCGCTTTCCTTGAATGCATTGTGCTGCACAGGTTTTCCGTGCATCTGGACGATATCCTGATATACGCTTCCGGGATCATAATATTTGATATTTGGGCCTTCCGCATCATGTTCCGGAAGAGGCGTGACATGAACGGCAGCGGAGAGATAGTGAGGAAGAACTCCTGGGTCACGGCTGACGTGGTATTCATTGTCGCTGCCGCCTTTGCCATCCATCACGGCGTGCAGTATCTGAACGGCGTCACGGACGCTTCCCACTTTGCTTCCATGAGGAATATGCTGATATTCTGCGGCATAGCCCTTATTTCCACATTTTTTGCGGGAGGGTTCACCCCGGCTCCCGGAGTGAGGTTAAACCTGCCGTACGCAGTATTTACGGGCGGCTTTCTCCTGCTGTGGTGCATTTTCAGAAACGGCAGGATCTATCCTCTGCTATTCACGGGACTCCTTGTGCTGTTTTCCTACAGAGCCATGTGCTGGAGCAGGAGGCAGTATTTCCTGAGAAACGTATCCCTTTCGCTTTTGCTGAACTTTGCCGCGGGGATCGTGTACTGCCTCATCCACAGACCCTATCTATCATTCACCCTCTCAAGGTATCCCTTCACCTTTGCGTCAGCCACGGAAGCCTCGGTGTATCTGGCGCTGGTATTCGCGGCAGCGGGAGCTCTGGAGATGAGTTCGGAAGGGGTTTTGAAGACCGTATTCCGCCTGCTCCTGGGTATATCGGGGAGCTATCTCTTATTTACATGCTCGAGGACAGGGATCCTTACGGCTTTCCTGGTCCTTATCGTAATGATCCTTTACATGAACCGGGGAAAGGGCGGAAAGGCGGCTATCTCCCTTGCGTCCATGCTCCTCACGGTGATCCTTTGCTTCCCCGTGGTATTTACTGCCCAGAGGACCATTCCCGCCCTCACCAGGTTGCCTGTGGAGATCGCTTACGAGCAGTTCCCGGATGAGATATTGAGGGGGGACAGGAAGGACTCCATGTGGTACATCACCTTCGGCAGGTTCGTCCAGGTGTTCCTTGAGAAAATGGCCGCGGTGCAGGAGTTTTCCACGGATCTGGACGCCATTGACGTGGTGTCTTCGGATTTGGGCTACATCCCCCAGGATCTGAGCGATGTGTCCAACGGAAGGCTTTATATCTACTCTCTCTACGCTTCCGGACTGACCCCGGAGGGCCACGAGAAGATGGGTATCACCACAATGGATGGTAATTATATCTACCACGCCCACAATATATATTTACAGGCTATGTGGGATTATGGTATCATCATTGGAGCGTTGTTTGCGGCGTGGGTCCTGGTCACCCTGATCAGAGCTTTTAAGTGCGCGGGGAGATCGGGGGAAGGTGCCCTCTTTATGCTGGGGGCAGCCTGCGTGTTTGTGACCGCGGGGATGTTTGAGTGGATATCGGATCCCTGCAATCCCGTGTGCCTTGTGTTCATTCAGGCCATAGCGCCTTTATTTGCAGATGAAAGATAAGAGTAAGCCCAAATCCTTCTTTAACGTGAAGCTGCTTTACAGGAGGACGGCGCTTGTGATCTACGACGTCATAAGCGTGGTGCTGTCCACCTATCTTGCGCTGATCGTAAGATATGAGTTCAGTTTCAGCGAGATACCCGAGCATTTCCTGGTGCCTGTAAGGACCTTCCTCCCCGTGAGCGTGGTCGGCACCATCCTGGTGTTTTATTTCTGCAGGCTGTATTCCAGCCTCTGGGCTTACGCCGGAGAGGCGGAGCTCCAGAACATCATCATCGGGAGCGCAGTTTCCGGCCTCATCAACATGATCGGCCTTCATTTTCTGATCTATGAGGACCAGACCCAGGCGGTCCCCAAGAGCTGGTACGTGCTCTATGTGTTTATACTCATAGCCTTTGTGTTCTCCAGCAGATTCTCCTACAGATTTCTGAGAAACATGAAGCACAAGCAGGCCAACCGCGCCAACAAGATCTCCGTCATGGTGGTGGGGGCCGGGGAGGCCGCGAACATCATCATCAAGGAGATCATCAATTCCAATTTCTCCACCATGCGCCTTAAGTGCATAATAGACGACGACAAAGGGAAAAAGGGCAGATATATCCAGGGCGTCCGCATAGTGGGCGGCAGGGACAAGATAGTGGAGTACGCCGAGACCATGGATATCGATGAGATCATCCTGGCGATGCCGTCCATATCCGGAAAGGATAAAAAGGAACTTCTGGATATCTGCAAGCTCACGGGCTGCAAGATCCAGTCCCTCCCGGGAATGTATCAGCTGGTGAACGGCGAGGTGAGCGTTTCAAAGCTCAGGGATATAGAGATAGAGGATCTCCTCGGAAGGGAACCGGTGCAGGTGGATCTGGATTCGATCCTGGACTATGTCAGCGGCAGCCGGGTGCTGGTGACGGGAGGCGGAGGCTCCATCGGGAGCGAGATCTGCCGGCAGATAGCGGATCACAGCCCCTCCATGCTGATAATCGT
>JAEELB010000159.1 GCA_016288705.1 Lachnospiraceae bacterium
CATGACCTACGAGACCTTTGTGCCTCTGATCCTGGTGCTCCTTCTGGCTGCCCTCTACGGGCTGTACGTCGTTAAGGACCTGAACATCAAAGGCTTTATGCGGATAGCTCCCTTTTATATTGCCGGTTTTCTGTTTTTCCTCATCATGTATTACATATCTGTCCTCCACATGAAAAGGGTCCCCGAGGATTCCTCGGTAATGAAAGTGGTGAATGACTTTGCTTCCGACGAGAGGGTCTTCACCCTGGCCGATTACATAAAGGAGAATTTCATCGTGGCCTTTGCCCTTATCCCCGGCGCCCAGTGCGGGAAACTCACGGCGGTCACATCCATGAGCGAGCTTCTGAAATATGACTTCGAATCGGTGTTTGCCGCTGCTGTCACCGGAGCGGCCTTTGTCCTCTCGCTTCTGAAAGCCAGGGCGGCGGCCTTCGGGAAAATGTTCGCGTACCTTGTGATCTGCTTTGCCGGGATCGTCCTTTCCTCCACCGTGTGGGTCTTTTCCAATCAGGGGTACAATCTGATGGCGTATCAGACCGTGAACTACAGCAGGACCAGTTATTTCTCTTATTACTTCATATGCGCCTTTATCACAGTCATCCTTTTGATGCTTCTGGGCATAAAGGCGCCGGCGGTGAAGATCATCGTCCCTGCTGCGGTATTTCTGTCTTCCGTCTATCTGATAGTGTGCACCCTGGAGCATAACCGGGTCTGGGCCGAATACGCCTTTTCGGACACTCATTCAAGGGTGCTGGTCTACGCCAGATTCTTTCAGACCGAGGAATTTCAGTCGCTCCCCGAGGGGGCGAACATCTATCTGGACGGGGAATACGAGACCGTGTTCGCTTCCGGATGGTCGCGGCTCTACTGTGAGAAGGAGAGGAATTTCTTCTGGAAGGAGGAGGCTGTCGATCTGTCCGAACCCACTTATTTCCTGCATTACAGCAGCGATACCAGGAGCGTCTATTTCGGACTGGTGGGTCCCGGATTCAAGACCGACGACATCTATGTGACTTCCATGGAGGACCTGAGGGATTACGGCTTCAACGTGTCCAGGATCGGCGAGGCTGAAGGGACTCTTACTCTCAATTACGAGCAGGAAAAGGACTATTGCAGGGAAAACGTAGTCTACAGCCTTCACACCATGCCCTGGTTCATTGACGAGGGGCATTACGCCGATATCCGGGCCACGGGCATGGACTGGTATTCCTTCGGGCTTATCCGTGGAGAACTTATGAACAGTTTAAGGGAGAACCCGGGATCCTCCAGATACCACGGCTGGGAGGAGTGATCCGGAGAGCTTGTCCGGGGCCTGAGAGGGACCTGCTTTTGAGGTGCTGGTGATATGAAAAAAGAACTTGACCGGGAGGGGAAAGCATTGAGAGACGGAGGATCCTTCGGAGCGCAGGAGGTGGATCTGTCGGTGATCATCCCTCATTATGATTCCGCGGACACTCTCGACAGGCTCCTCGGGACAATCCCCCAAAGGGAGAACCTTCAGGTGATAGTGGTGGATGACAGGTCCTCCGAGGCGGAACGGGAAAAACTGAGAGCCCTTTCCGAAAAGTATCCCCATGCGGAATTCTGCTCCAACGACCGGGAGAGGAAAGGGGCGGGCACCTGCAGGAATATCGGTATAGAGCGGGCAAAGGGGAAGTGGCTTGTCTTTGCGGATGCGGACGATTATTTCCTGCCCGGAATGTACGACGTTCTGAGCGCCTCCTTCGGGTCTTCCTCCGATATAGTGTTCTTCGTGCCGGAAAGCGTAAAGCTTCCCTCCGGGACGCCGGGCGACAGGCACAAGATGTTTGAGACCGCGGTCATGATGTACATAGAGGACCCTTCCTTTGCGAATTATATCAGGATGAAGTCCTCCATAGGAAACACCACTCCCGTTGCCAAGATGATCAGAGCGTCCCTTGTCCGGAAGCACCGCATAAGATATTCGGAGATACTCCAGGCAAACGACGTCATGTTCTGGACAAAGGCGGGGTACCATGCGGGTTCCGCATCAGCCGTGCCGGAACACATATATTGCATCACGGACAGCGACGGCAGCATGACCCATGATATGACCTGGGAGAACTACAGGATCAGGATAAATGAACATATAAGGGTCTGCAGATTTTGTGTTAAGCATTATCCGCCGGAGGAACTCAGATATGTCCACGCCGTAAGCATAAATAACGTTGCGGGTGTCCTGACGAGAGGATTCGGCGTAAGGAGGGCCATGTCCGTGTACAGGAAGTACAGGAAATACCGTGTGCCCTTATTTACGGAGGAGACCATAAAGCTAATGCTCTTCCGCAGGGGATTCTTCCGCGGCGGACACGGGAAGAGAAAGGGCTCCTTTCCCCGGGACGGGGTCTGACCGCTGAAGTCCCGGAATTGACAAGGACTCGGAAAATAGGATAACTTATTGACATGGCTCAGAACAGGACGGAAATGATCATACCCTGCAGGGATGAAGGGGAGTGCGTGGAACTCGTTTTTGACGAGATATCCAGAGTCTTTTCGGAAAGCCTTCCCGATCACCCCTGGTCGGTGCTCTACGTTGACGACGGCAGCACGGACGATACCCTCCCGAAGATAAAAGCTCTTGCGGAAAAGCACGGGGAGGATAAGGTCCGTTATATCTCCCTTGCCAGAAATTTCGGCAAGGAAGCCGCCGTGTTTGCAGGGCTTTCAAACGCCCGGGGAGACTATGTCTGCCTCATGGATGCGGATCTCCAGCATCCTCCGGCGCTGATCCCCGAAATGATACAGGCCGTGGAGAGCGGAGAGTATGACTGCGCTGCGG
The DNA here is from genome assembly GCA_016288705.1 of Lachnospiraceae bacterium. Classification (GTDB taxonomy): domain Bacteria; phylum Bacillota; class Clostridia; order Lachnospirales; family Lachnospiraceae; genus JAEELB01. The sequence continues at coordinate 2,801 of JAEELB010000159.1, forward strand.
CGAGACGGGTGTCAAGGCGCGGGGAACCTTTCATCAGGAGCGCTCTTTCCAAGGGCTTCTACGGCATCATAAATTTTGCCACCGGTATCGGACTGGTGCCCGGCATGACAGATTTCAGACTTATGCGGCGGGAGGTCGCGGAGGCAGTCACCTCGCTGCAGGAGAGAGAGCGGTTTCTGAAGGGTATCTATTCTTGGGTCGGATTCAAAACGAAGTGGATAGAATACGAGAATGTGGAGAGAGCCGCAGGCAGCACCAAATGGTCCATGGGCGGTCTGTGGAGTTACGCGAAGTCCGGATACATCGCCTTTGCCACCGCTCCTTTGAGGGGAGTGATCTACATGGGCATGGTGATCGTCCTCATTTCCCTTATCTACGGGATCTATGTATATATTCAGGCGAAGACCGGCGCCAGAGTCTGGACCGACACCCTTACCATCATCCTTTTGCTCTTATTTATCGGAGGGACCATCATTACCATACTGGGCGTGATAGGAGAGTATCTGGCCCGGGTTTACATGGAGGTAAAGAACCGTCCCATTTACATAGCAAAAGAAAAGAATTTTGGGGAGAATTCCTGATTGAACTATGATATTTCCGTCATAATACCTGCATACAACTCCGCGGATACCCTGGAAATGACGCTGAAAAGCGTGAGGCGCCAGCGCTTTGACCAGAAGAGGGTGCAGATCCTGGTGATCGATGGGGGCTCTGCCGACCGGACGCGCGAGATCGCCGGAAAATACGGCGCCTCTGTCATCGACAACCCCAAAAGGCTTCCTGAGCCGGCAAAGCTGATAGGGATCAGGGCTTCTTCCGGGAAATACGGCGTGTTTCTCGACTCGGACGAGATCTTCAGATCCTCCCGGACCTTTGAGAGAAGGTTTTCTTTTCTGGAAACCCATGAAAACATAAAGAATATGGTGAGCAGCGGAAGACTGAACGCCCCCGGAGCGCCGGGGGTGGTCAGGTACGCCAACGCCGTCGGGGATCCCTTTTCGAATTTCGTATACCTGCATTACAACGGCTACGACAGGATCCGTTCCATGAAGAAGGCCTTTCCCCACCGGGAGGAGGGGAGCGCGGTGATCTACGATCTGTCCCGGGCCGATTTTCTGCCTCTCTACGATGCGGGAGGACACACCTTCGACCTTTCCTTTGTGAAGGAAATGCTGTCCGAAAGCGGGGATCCGGAGAACCTGGTCTCAAACCTCTTCGACAGGATAGTCCTTGAAACCGGAGTGACCGCGCAGCTTAAAGGTGACCCCATCTATCACATACCTCCGATGGATCCGGAGGTCTACAGGAGGAAGCTCAGGTGGAGGATCATCAACAGCCTCTTCGGGAGCATAGGGGGCGTCGGGTTTGCGGAGAGGAGAAAGACCAGTCATTTCCTCAGACGGAGACAGTACGGATACGTTCTGTACTGTACAGCGGTTTTCCCTGTGATATACGATGCATTCCGGATGGCCCTGATGTACGGGGATTCGTACTTTCTTTCCCACGTTTACTGGAATTATTACGTTTTCTTTAATATCGCGTATTTCTGCGGCAGAAAGCTCCTTAACAGACCGCCCGAAACGGAAAAAGGATACGGTAAATGACCCGGAGGGAGCTTTTTCTTGCCAAACCCCGATATTGATGATAATATTACGCGTATTGTGCTTACGGGATTTACTTACAGAGGGTGAGGGATGAGTGATTACAGAATAATAACCGATGCCTGCAGCGACCTGCTTCCCAATCTTGTGAAGGAGCTTGATATCATGGTGATCCCCATGGAAGTGACCATGACGGACGGCAGGGTGTTTTATCATCATTATGACTACAGGGAAATGAGTGCGAAGGATTTTTACGATGTGATCAGAAGCGGCGTCATGGCTTCCACATCCCAGATCACTCCCCAGAAATATATCGAGTATTTCACCCCTGTGCTTGAAAACGGTGAGGATCTGATCTACATAGCCCTGTCGGGAGGGCTCTCACAGACCTACTCCTCCAGCGTCGTGGCTGTGGGGGAACTGAGGGAAAAATATCCCGACAGGAAGATATACACCTTTGATTCCCTCGCCGGAGCGGGGGGACAGGGGCTCATAACCGTTGAGGCCGCCAGGAAAAGGAAGAGCGGATCCGGCATCGATGAGACCGCGGACTGGCTCCGGGAAAATATCCTCAGGATGGCGAGCCTGTGGACGGTCGACGATCTGTTCCACCTCAAGAGAGGCGGACGCGTCAAAGCGGGGGCGGCCATCATAGGCACGGCCCTCAGCATCAAGCCCTACGGAGTGATAGAGGAGGACGGGACTCTTCCCATGGTGGGCAAGTGCCGCGGCAAAAAGTCCAGCCTCCACAAACTCTTTGAGATGATGAGCCGGCTGCAGTCGGATCCCGAAGGGGAAGCGATGATCTGCCACTGCGACGCCGCTGACGACGCGAATTCGCTTAAGAACCTGATCCTTGAGGCCTACCCGAAAAAGAAGGTGTATTCCGTCAATGTGGGGCCCGTGATCGGGGCTCATCTCGGTCCCGGAGCGGTGACGCTGTTCTTCTGGGCCACCGGAAGAAAGTAAGGGAAAGTTTTATTTGCAGATGGAGGGAAATATGTTAAGGAAAAGCTTTGTAAAATTGCTGGCGGCGGTGATGTGCGCTGTCATGCTCTCTCCCGCGGCAGCGGTGAAGACCCATGCGATGTCAGGCCTGTCCACCTTTACCACCACTTCGCCCTACGATCCCGCCAGGGATACGAACATGATCACGGCCGCGTCCCGCATCAACGGCTGTGTGCTGCAGCCCGGCCAGGAGTTTTCTTTCAGCAATACCATACTCCCGCGGAAGACAGCCAACGGCTACGTGTATGCCGAAACGGTGCTGAAGAACGGCAGGGTGGTAGGAGGCTGGGGAGACGGCATCTGTCAGGTTTCCACCACTCTCTACGACGCTCTTCTTCTGGCAGGCATACCGCCCATAGAGAGGCATCCCCATTCCTCTCCGGTGACCTACGTGCCCGAAGGCCTTGACGCGGCCATTTCCACCCCCGCTCACAAGGATTTCAGGTTCAGGAACACCCTGAGCGTTCCCATCGTTATCGGGGCGTCGGTAAACAGGGGTACCGTAACTGTGAGCATAGCAAGTCTCTGATCGAACATATCTGCGCAGCGCGGATGAGCCTTTTGACGGGCGTTTGCGCTGCGCGGTCTTTATTTTCATGATTCCCTTTTTTTCGGGTCTAAAGTAAATCTGATTTCATCCGATATAAAGATTGCAGGCGAGAGCACGGACAGCTCGAGCCATATATAAGAGCAAAGGAGTTGATGATCTATGCGTATCGAAGCTTACAGTCAGATCCAGCAGATTTACGGGGCTCAGAAGGCCAGAAGCACGGCGAAGACGGAGAAGGTGTCATTTTCGGACAGCCTTCAGATCTCACAGAAGGGCAAGGATATCCAGACTGCCAAGGCCGCTTTGGCCAGGACTCCCGATGTCAGGGCTTCCCTGGTCGAGAACGTAAAGAAAAGGCTTGAGAGCGGCACCTACAATGTCACCGCGGATCAGTTCGCGGACAGGATATTCGCATCAGATGAGAAACTGGCGTAAAGCATGGCCAGTCTGATGGAGAACCTCATAGGCGTCCTCAACGAGGAATGCGATGCCTACGAGCAGTTGCTCAAGGTATCCATGAAGAAGACGCCTGCAATAGTATCCGACGATCTTGAAGCCCTGTCGAAGATCACGGAAGAAGAACAGGAGATCGTTGACAAGATCTCATCCATAGATCGCAGAAGATCTGAAGGGTGGGCGGATATAGCGAACGTACTGAACAAGGATGTGAAGACGCTCAAGCTCAGGGACCTCATCAGTCTTATGGAGAAGCAGCCAAAGGAACAGAAGGCGCTGTCGGAGATCTACGACCGGCTCCATAATGTCACTAAAGAGGTGGGAAGAGTCAACAAACAAAATCAGGAGCTGTTGGAAAGCGCGCTTGATTTGGTACGTTACACAATGAACGTCATTCAGTCAGCCAAGTCCGCTCCCGGCAATGCAAATTACAACGGGATGGCCGAAAACGCAGGAGATACCCTGGGAAGCGCTCGCAGTTCCTTCGATGCAAAACAGTAAGGAGAGGTAAGATATGCCTTTGATGAGCAGCCTTTATCTCGGGGTCTCCGGTCTTCAGACCTCCTCGAATGCGCTTAATACAACGGCGCATAATATGTCTAACGTCGATACTGCCGGTTATACCAGACAGCAGATATCCCAGGCCACCAGGACTTACGTGAATGTGAGCAACATGATGAAGCCCGACGGCAAGATGCAGACGGGACTCGGCGTGGTATATGCGGAGACCCGCCAGGTCAGGGATTATTTTCTGGACAGGAGCCTCAGGCAGGAAAGCGGAAGGAAGGAATTCTATTCCGAACAGACCAAGGCCGCGGAGCAGATAGAGGATATCCTGGGGGAATCCGGGGCCGGGATCTCTTTTTCAAGGTCTCTCGACAATCTCTGGGTGGCTGTGGAGGAACTGGACAAGGACCCCACGAGCCTCACCAATCAGAGCCTCTTCATCACCCGCTGCGGTGAATTCGTTGAAAACGCAAATGATGTTTACGACAGTCTCAAGGAGTATCAGCAGAACCTGAACGCCACTGTCGTGAATTATGTCGATTCCATAAATAAGGCTGCGGCCCGCATAGAAGAGCTGAATCAGCAGATAGTGAAGATTGAGGGCGGAAAGCTTGAGAACGCCAACGATCTCCGGGACGAGAGAAACGCTCTTCTGGATAAACTTTCAAGCTATGCTTCCATCAAGTTTACCGAAGACGGAGTGGGTTACGTTCACGTCCAGCTGGAAGGCAAGGATCTGGTAAAGGGCGGGACCGTAAATAAGATCGATATCTACACCGACCCCAGGACCGGCTTTGACACTCCTTTCTGGAGCAATCTCGCAACCTATTCCGAAAGCTACTACAACGGTAATATCACAAAGACCGTGGATGAGGAGTCCCTTAAGGGGGCAAAGCTTTTCGACCTCACCAGAGAGATCGCCACGGAGTACAATAACGACATCGGAAGTCTTAAGGGCGTCCTCCTGGCAAGGGGAGATCACTTCGCGACCTTTGCGGACATAGATCCCAACGATCCGGTGGCCATGGCAGATTACGAGGACGGCATTGCCCAGTCTTCCATCATGAACGCGGAAGCCGAGTTCGACATGCTGATCCACAACATCGTTTCGAAGATAAATGAGATCTTTTCGGGCAAAGGGGAGACTCCAAGCGCGAACCCGGTGACCATATTCACTGCCTTGTCCACCTCTTCCACGGACACTACCTCAAAGGACGGCGCGGTGTATCCTGATCAGGAAGATCTGAGGTGCGGGAACATTCATCTGAATCAGGCTCTCAAGGCCACTCCTTCACTGCTTTCCCTTAAGACTGCGGAAGGGGAGGAGGACAAGGTCGTCACCTCCGCTCTGAAGGATGCTTTTGAAGAAGAGTCCTACACCCTCAATCCTTCCGTGACCACCAGGGTTTCCTTCAACGGCTACTATAACGCCATGATCGGCCAGGTATCCAATGCGGGAAGCGTATTTAAATCAATAGAAGCGGCCCAGGAGATCACCGTGAATTCGTTGGATAACGCCAGACTTCAGGTGGTGGGGGTGAACTCGGATGAGGAACTCGAGTTCATGGTCATGTTCCAGAATGCCTACAACGCCTCCAGCCGTTTCATAAATGTAGTGAATTCCATGCTCGGGACGCTGATCGAGCAGATGCAGTAAAAGGAGGGTAGATCATGCCTTCAACATTTTTCGGACTGAATATATCCGCCTCGGGCTTGAGAGCCGCAAACGCCGCGCTCAACACCACCGCAAATAACGTGTCTAACGTGCAGACCAAGGGCTACAGCCGCCAGACCGTGACCCAGACCGCTGCGGATCCCATGAGGGTCTACGCCTCCTACGGTTCCGTCGGCGCGGGCGTGGACACAAAGTCCATCGACAGGGTCAGGGAATCTTTCTATGACGACAAATACAGGGATAATGAGACCCGCCTCGGGGAGCAGGATAAGAAGATCTACTATTGCAAGGTCATAGAGGACTATTTCACCGATGACAAGGTGTCCGGTTTCAATACCATATTTACGAATATCCTGAACGACCTTCAGGAGGTGACCAAGACTCCGGACCTTGAGTCCACAAAGAAGATGTTCATTGAGCAGACAAGCGCTCTTACCGATTTCTTCAACAACATGTACGGAAATCTCCAGAAGATGCAGAGCGATGTGAACCAGGAGATGAAGGTCTGCGTGGACGATATCAATTCCATGGCGAGGGAACTGGCCAGCCTCAACAAACAGATCAACGTGATCGAGCTCACCGGTGCAAAGGCGAACGAGCTCCGGGACAAGCGGGACGTGATCGTGGACAAGCTTTCCAACCTCATCGCCATAGATACGAAGGAACTTCCCGTCTATGACATTAACGGAAATGATACCGGAGCCACCAGGTACGTGGTCAGGCTTGTGGGAGGACAGACTCTGGTGGATCAGAACGAAGCAAGACAGATCGGATACACCGCCAGGGAGGACGACGACAAGGTAAACGGAAGCGACGCCACGGGCCTTTTCGACTTTTACTGGGAAGACACAAAGATGAGCTTTGCCATCAACAACCCCCTTCTGGGAGGACAGCTGCAGGGTCTGGCCGAGATGAGGGACGGAAATAACGGCGAATACTTCACGGGGACTGCGGTGGAAGTGGATCCTCCCGCAGCGGATAAGCCCTGGGAAGTGACGGTGGCTGGCTCCGGCGTTGACCTGAAGAACTGCACCCTGGCCGAGGGCGGGACAATGAACCTCGGAAATACCAATTTCCATTTCACCTCCTGGAGTTACGACGAGGCCACCGGCAACTACACCTTTGAGATCGATCCCGAAGATCCCAATCTCCCTCTTCTGAGTTCAAAGGCGGGGAAGGATGTGAGGATAGGTTCCAGAGTCGATTATCAGGGCGTTCCCTACTATATGCAGCAGATGAACAACTGGGTCAGGGATTTTGCCGAAACTGTGAACAGCATTTTCACGGACGGAGTTACCAGCGATAATAAAGACGCAGGCATCCTTCTGACAGGTTCCATCCCCACCGGGGGCGAGTACAGTGAGAAGGAACTGACGGAGCCGGACGAGACGGGAGTATACAAGGGGACCAATAAGGGCTATTACTCTCTGAATGCGGGGAATTTCAGGGTCGCGGACGCGCTGCTCAAGGACGCTACTCTCCTCGGCACCAGGGCCGACGCGGACGAAGGAGTTTCGGAGTGCACCAATGTAAAGAAGCTCATCGAAAGTATCACCACCACGGACATGGAGGGCTCCATGAAATACCGCGGGGGCACGGCTGGGACATTCCTGGCCACTATTCTCGGGGATTCCGCTCTCAATATGTCAAACGCTTCCACCTTCCAGAGCAATTACGAGAGCATCCAGAACACCATCGAGAACCAGAGAACATCCATATCCGGGGTTGATGAGGACGAGGAAGCGCTGAGGATGGTGCAGTTCCAGAGATCCTACACTCTTTCTTCAAAGATGCTCAGCACCTTCACGGAGATCTACGACAGGCTGATACTGGAGACCGGAGTGTGAGGAGCGACGGGGTTCACCGAAAAGGGTGCGGAACAGGCTGCCTGAACCTTTAGTGGCGTTCCCCGGAAGATCCCGGACACAGGACATTCGGATCCGTACAGGCTGCTCCGACCGTCGGAGATAAGGAGAAGATACCATGAGAATGACAAATAAGATAATGCAGAATACTTCCCTCTACAATATGAACAACACGAAGATAATAGAGGACAAGTATAATACCCAGATGACCACCCAGTCCAAGATCACCCGTCCCTCGGATGATCCCGTTGTGGCCATAAGGGCTCTCACCCTCCGCACGAACGTGTCCCAGATCACCCAGTATAATGAAAAGAACGCAAAGGATGCGGAGTCCTGGCTCAAGGTGACGGATCAGGCTCTTTACAGCCTGAACGACGTCATCCAGAGCATATACGAGCAGGCCACAAAGGGCGCAAGCCAGTACAATTCCGTGGAATCCATGGAATCGATAATCACCGAGATGGAAGCCCTTACAAAGGAATACTATTCCACCGCAAACGCCGATTACGCCGGAAGATACGTGTTTTCGGGCTACAGAACGGACACTCCCGTCACCTTCCCCAGAGGGACGGCGGAGATGACGGAGAGCGAGAGAGCGGAGTATAAGTACACCGGGATCACCGAAAGCTTCAGGCTTGGGGATATCGACACCCTCAGCGCGGTGGACTACAGCAAGCTGAAGGATCCGGCCAATACTCTGTCCACAAAGGAAAGCGACATAACGGCTTATGATAATTACCACAGGATCAGGCTTGCCTATGACAAGGTGGACGACAAGGTCCCCACGGTGGAATATGTGAAGGGCGACGGTACCAAGGAAACCCTCACCATAGACGCCACTGTATACGCCACGGAAGATGAAGCCCTTAAGGCCGCAAAAACCGGCGGCAGCGATGCATATTTCTGCGCTGAGACCGGGGAACTGATCCTGTCCGCAAAGGACGGCGAAGGCTGGGACAAGCTGAATAAGGATCTTGCGGAAAACCCCGACACCGATAATACCGTGCCTTTCCTCCAGGTCACCTACGACAAGTCCTCCTGGGATGCGGGGGATCTGAATCCCGTGCATTATTTCCGCTGCACCGACGGAAAGGGCGTTACCTACAATCAGAGCACCTACGGCGAGTATGATCCCTCAACGGGAACCTATACCGCGTTTTCCACCAGCAGCGCCATCGATGCGGCAGTGCAGGCCGCCCTGCTGAAGGCCGGGGGGTCGAAAAACACGGTGGTGGCCAAAGACGGGACCCTTTCCGCGAATTACGGGGAAGGCTTCTACAACGACGGCACCGGCTCCCGCATGATCGAGTATGATGTGGGATACAACCAGAAGATCCGGGTCAATACAAACGCGGCGGATGTGTTCAGCTCCTCCGTCGCCAGGGATATGGACGACCTTAGGAGCAAGTTTGACCAGTATAAGGACATAAACCGCAGGGTGTCTGAGCTTGAGGCAAAGCTCAACACCATCACCGACAAGACCTCCGCGGATTATAAAAATTATTCAAATGCACTTGACGCGGCGAACAAAGCCTGCGATTATTTAAAGGACGATATGAAGGAGCTCTTTGAGAGGCAGATCGAACGCTATCAGACTTATCAGCAGGATTGTAACGTGGCCTCCACGGAGAACGGTACCAGGATGTCCAGGCTTGAGATCATTCAGACCAGGCTTACCTCCCAGCAGAGCACTTTCCGGGAACTGGCGGATGACAATGAGGGCATCGATATCGCGGAGACAGCCATCAACCTCAGCAGCGCGCAACTCACCTACACCGCAGCGCTGCAGGCTACATCAAAGGTCATACAGTCTTCGCTGATGGATTACATCTGATCTGTTATAAGTGGACAGAGTCTGACGCCCCCGCTGCTTCATGAGACGGCGCCAGCCCGTAAATCATAATTTAAGGAGGAAAACTTATGAAGATCCAGACAAGAGCATTCGGCGAGGTCGACATCGATGATCAGAAGATCATAGAGTTTCCCGAGGGGATCGTGGGATTTCCCGATCTCAATCATTTTACCCTGATCTTTGACGACGAGAAGGGACGCGACTCCATCCAGTGGCTCCAGTCCATTGAGGAACCCGGGTTTGCCATGCCGGTGATGAATCCTCTGATCGTGCTCCCCGATTACAACCCTGCAGTGGACGACGAGTATCTCCAGCCTATCGGCGGCATCGCCGAGGACGGGATGCTGGTGCTGGTGACGGTGACGGTCCCCATCGATATAGAGAGACTGACCGTGAACCTGAGAGGCCCCATAGTCATCAATACCGAGACCAGAAAGGGCATGCAGGTCATCCTTGATGATGAAAAGTTCGAAGTGAAGTTCCCGATCTACAAGATCCTTAAGGAAAATAAGGACAAGAAAGAAAAGGAGGGCGAGTAATGCTTGCACTTTCCAGAAAGAGGGGTGAGTCGCTGATCATCGGAAACAACGTGGAGGTGACGATCCTGGATGTAAAAAATGAACAGGTGAAGATCGGGATCTCCGCTCCCAGAGAGGTTCCGATCTACAGAAAAGAGGTCTGGATACAGATCCAGGAGGCAAATAAGGCCGCAGCGGCCGTTGAGGACAATATCGCGGCTGTCAGAAATCTCTTCTGAATATTTGTGCTGAAATAATTATTGGGGGGTTAATTTTCGGATTGATCCTCCGATATTATGTTTAGAAAATCTTTATCAGATTCACATGGAGGTGATGAAAATGGCAGGAATAGAACCTATCAGCAGCGCGATGACTTATCAGGTTCAGAGCGCTCCGAGGACAGTGGTAAGCACGGATGCGGACACTGAAAACAGGAAAATAGCCGAGAGCACCCCGGACGAGATCCAAGCCCAGGCCCCCGACAAGACCACCCTTACGGTGAGAGAAGCGGGAGAAAGCGATGCTTTTGGCGGAGAGAACGGCGAAGAAGACGAAGCATCTTCCCAGTCCAGTAATGAATCCCTCAAGAAGGCTGTAGAAAAGTACAACAAATCATTGACCTCCAACACAGAGGCCGTGTTTGGATTTCATGAGGGTACTCACCGCGTCACCATCAAGATCCTCGACAAGGACACAAAGGAGGTAGTGAAAGAACTCCCTCCCGAGAAGACTCTCGACATGCTCCAGAAAATGTGGGAGATGGCGGGGATACTTGTAGACGAAAAGAGGTGATACCATGATCAGATTAACGGGAATGAACTCAGGACTGGACACCGAGACTATCATCAATGAACTGGTCTCTGCCCAGTCGGCAAAGGTTTCAAGCGTAAAGAAAAAGCAGCTGGCGGTGTCCTACAAGAGGGAGGCCTGGTCTTCGCTGAACACGAAGGTGCTGGATTTCTATAACAGCACTCTGAGCGATCTTAAGTTGTCCACAGCGTATTCGAAGAAGAAGACCGAACTGTCCGATTCTTCCTACGCAAAGGTGACTACCGGATCGTCCGCCATGTACGCTTCCCAGAGTCTGTCAGTGCATCAGCTGGCAAAGGCCGGTTATATGACAGGCGGCGAAGTGAAGCTCGAGGGTGAGGCAGAAGGAGGAAAGATCACAAATTCCACTCTGGTAAAGGATCTGGGGGCTCCTTCCGGAAGCATCTTCCTGAAGGTGGGGGAAGGCGAGGCTGCCGAGATCAAAGTGGATGATACCACCACAGTGTCCGACCTGGTGAACCAGCTGAAATCCGCCGGCGTAAACGCAAGCTTCGATTCCACTCATAACAGGTTCTATCTGGCATCCAAGGATACGGGCGAGAAATACGACTTCAACTTTACGTCTGACTCCGACAGTGCTATACTGTCCAAGTTGGGGCTGGATTCCGGATCTGCAAAGAAAGTGGACGGTCAGGATTCCATCATCGCCCTGAACGGCGTTGAGTACAAGGGATCCGGGAATACCCTTACAGTAAACGGACTCACCATCACCGCTCTGAAAGAGAATGCGAAGGACGCCGAGACCGGCAGGTATGAAGAAGTGCAGATGACTACAAAGGCTGATACTTCGGGTACCTACGATATGATCAAGAAGTTTGTGACCGATTATTCCAAACTCATAAACGAGCTGGATAAGAGTTACAATACCGACAGTGAGAAGTACGAGCCTCTGCTTTCCGCGGACAAGGAGGGACTGTCAGATTCGGAGATAGAGGATTGGGAAAAGAAGGTTAAGGATTCCATACTCTACAGGGACAATAATGTGTCCACGCTGTCGAACGTTCTGACCAACGCTATGCTCAAAGGCTTTTCCGTGAAGCTTGCGGATGGAAGTTCAAAGACTCTTCACCTGTCGGACTTCGGGATCAACACCCTTTCGTATTTCGAATCGGAAGATAATGAAAAGCACGCCCTTCATATCGACGGCGATTCGGATGAGACAAATGCTACGCTGAAGAGCAAATCAAATAAACTCATGGAGATGATCGAGTCTGATCCCGATGCTGTGGTTTCCTTCTTCACTCAGCTCTCAAAGAGTCTCTATGACGATATGTATCAGATGCAGAAGAGCAATTCCCTTCACAACGCTCTCAAGTGGTATGACAACAAGCAGCTGGATACGGACTACAACGATTTTGCTTCGAAGATAAGCAGCCAGGAGGACAAGCTTAACAGCAGGGTCGACAAACTCTACAAGCAGTTCTCGAGGATGGAGACGGCACTTGCGAAACTCAACTCCAAGTCAAGCGTCTTCGGCGGCATGACCGGAATGTAAAATGAGATGTTCTTGAAAGGAAAGATATGCCGGTAAACAGAAATCCATATTCTCAGTACGCGAATAACAAGATCATGGGAGCTTCGCCCGCGGAACTCACCCTCATGCTCTACGAGGGGACCATCAAGTTCTGCAATCAGGCGAAGCTTGCCATTGAGTCCAGGGACATTGAAAAGGCCCATAACAGCATTATCAGGTCTGAACAGATAATCGCCTATCTTCAGGAAACACTGGATATGAAGTATCCTGTGGCGAAAGATTTTGATAATGTATACAATTATCTCATGACCAGATTGAGAGAGGCCAATATAAAAAAGGACTCTGAGATACTTGATGAGGTTTTGACACATCTTCGCACCATGAGGGACACATGGAAGAAGGTAATGGCTCAGACAGCTGGAAAGACCAGACAACAGCTTGCATCGGAGCTGGTGGAACAGCAGGGACAGGACGGCTGATCATATGGACAGGAGCACCTCAGAATATCTGGATATGCTCATTGTCAGTATGGAAAAGAAAAGTTCCGTGCTAGACGAGCTCATGAGCGTAAATGAGGAGCAGGATGTTATCCTGGATTCCGGAATACTGCGTGAAGAGGAACTGGACGACCTGAGTGACAGAAAAGGAGCCCTGATAGACAGGCTTGAATCTCTGGATGACGGCTTTGAGAGCGTTTACGACAGGATATCTGCCGATATCAAGTCCGATCCCTCAAGGTACGCCCCGCAGGTAGGAAGACTGAAGGAGCTGGTGCGGGAAGTGACCGACAAGTCGGCCAGACTCGGAGCAGCCGAGGCCAGACAAAAGGATAAGGCCGACAGGGTTTTTGAAAATATGAAAAAAGAACTCGGGAACGGAAGAAAGGCCAGCAGGACCGCCATGGGTTATTATCAGAACATGAAGCAGTACAGCAGTCCTAAGCCCAATTTCTTTGACATGAAGAATTAATTAAAAAAAATATTGTATCGGGGGTTAAGTATTTTTTGAGGCGTCCGATATAAGAGGTACAACAATTAATTTGGAGCCGTCCAAAGGAATGGACGAGTCTTTCAAGGAGGAATATCATGGTAGTACAGCACAATTTAACCGCAATGAACTCGAACCGTATGCTCGGCGTGACCGTCGGCCAGCAGGCAAAGTCAACCGAGAAGCTCTCTTCCGGTTATCAGATCAACCGCGCAGCAGATGATGCCGCAGGTCTTTCGATCTCCGAGAAGATGAGAAGGCAGATCAGGGGTCTTACCCAGGCTTCCAAGAATGCCGAAGATGGTGTCAGCTGCGTGCAGACAGCTGAAGGCGCACTGAATGAAGTGCACGATATGCTTCAGCGTATCAACGAACTGGCAGTCAAGGGCGAGAATGATACTCTTCAGTCAGTCGACAGACAGTACATCGCTGCTGAGATTTCACAGCTCATGTCCGAGATCGACAGAGTACAGTCCACCACCACTTTCAACAACCAGAACCTCCTGAACGGAGACTTCTCCGCAGGTAAAGCTCTTCAGGTCGGTGCAGAGAGTGCGCAGGGCATAACCATCAAGATCGCCAACATGGATGTGACCAGCATCTACAGCGGAACCGGAATCTCCGGCTTCCACAATGTATCAGCCGGTTCATGCAGCACGATAAGCTATGTGGCAAGTGATTTCCATGATCTGAATGCCGCCACCAAGAACGCTCTTACCAAGGTATCCCGTCAGAGGTCTGACCTCGGAGCTGTTCAGAACAGACTTGAGCACACCATCAAGAACCTGGACAATGTTGTGGAGAACACACAGGCAGCCGAGAGCGCGATCCGCGACACGGATATGGCGACGGAGATGGTCAGATATTCAAACAACAATATTCTGGCCCAGGCAGGACAGTCAATGCTTGCACAGGCGAACCAGTCCAATCAGGGAGTGCTTTCACTTCTGGGATGATCCTGAAGCTGCTTAGACAGAACAGTTTGAACACATTATGGTTCGAAACTACCAAGAAAGACCGCCGGTTCAGCCGGCGGTCTTTTTTATTATGAATGCGCATCATCGAGCGCGAAGCGCGAGATGATGCCGGCACAGAGCTGCTATAGTTGACTAAAACCCGCATTCCTGTTGCTATTCGGTGTATTTTATGGTATGTTTTTTAATAGTTCATTCAGCTTTCCAAAACGATTAGAGGGTCGATCTACATAATGAAAACAGTTATTCTGGCAGGCGGATTGGGAACAAGGATTTCAGAGGAGACCATGAACAGACCGAAACCTTTCGTGGAGATCGGTGGAATGCCAATTATCTGGCATATCATGAAGTCTTACTCCTACTACGGATATAATGAGTTTATAATCTGTGCCGGATACAGACAGGATTTTGTAAAAGACTGGTTTTCCCAATTCTTCATCCACAGTTCCGATGTAACCTTTGATTATACCGGTGAAAAAGAACAGATAACCGTTCATGAGAACAGAACCGAACCATGGAAGGTGACGGTAGTGGATACCGGGCTGAACACCATGACCGGGGGCAGGCTGGGCCGTGTGAAAAGATATATCGGAGACGAGACCTTTATGCTCACCTATGGAGACGGAGTCTGTGATGTGGATATTTCCAAGCTCGTTTACTTTCACAGAGCTCACGGCAGGGCCGCAACTCTTACCGCAGTCCGGCTGGAACAGGAGAAGGGGGTTCTCGGAATAGACGTAACCGGCGCCGTAAAGACTTTCAGAGAGAAGAACATAAAGGATAATGTGCCGATAAATGCGGGTTTTATGGTGCTTGAACCGAAGATCTTTGACTATATAACGGGAGATGAGACCGTGCTTGAGAGAGAACCTCTCGAACGCCTGGCAGAGGAGGGTGAGCTTATGAGTTATTCTCATAAGGGTTTCTGGCAGTGCATGGATAATCTCAGGGAAAAGTCGTATCTTGAAGAATTGATATCCACTGGCAACGCGCCCTGGATCAAGTGGTGATCCTCTGAAAGGACAAGTCTATGACGGAAGAAAAAAGAATCTCAGCTGCTGCAAAGGAACTTAAGGGCCAGCCTATGTTCAAGATCCTTTCCAGGATCAAGGAACTGGAGAGAAACGGGAAAAACATCGTCCATATGGAGATTGGGGATCCGGATTTCTCCACGCCAAAAAATATTCTTGAGGCCACAAAAAATGCTCTTGACGAGGGTTACACGCATTATTCGGCTTCTATGGGTGACTATGATTTCAGGAGTCTCATCGCTCACAACAACCTGAGATCAAGGGGGTTCGAGCCGGATCTTGACCAGGTACTGGTCTCACCCGGAGCAAATATCCTGATCTATTACGCCGTCAGATGTCTCGTGGATCCGGGAGAGGAAGTGATCGTCCAGGATCCGTGCTTTCCCACTTATCTGTCGGTGTTCAGTTTTTGCGGCGTGAAACCGGTATTTGTGCCTTTGCATGAGGAGAATTCATTCAGAATAGTGCCGGAGGAACTGGAAAAGGCCATCACGGACAAGACCAGGCTCATTATCATCAACTCTCCCCATAATCCCACGGGGGCCGTTCTCACAAAGGAAGATCTGGATGCCATAGCTGACATTGCCATAAGGCACAGGATCTTTCTGTATCTTGATGAGATATATTCCCGGATGAATTATGGTGAGACTCCTTTTTACAGTCCCTCGGTGATAGACAGATGCAGGGATGTGATGATCGTGGCAAACGGATTCTCTAAAGCCTTTGCCATGACCGGCTTCAGGATAGGAGTGGGGATAGGCCCCGCTGATGTCATGGCGAAAATGGGACTTCTCCTGGAAACCACCTCCTCCTGTGTCCCAAGCTTCATCCAGAGGGCTGCTATGGAGGCCATTCTGGGCGATCAGACAGATGTCAGGATGATGATGGACACCTACAGAAGGAGGAGAGACATTCTGGTAGAGGGTCTTAATTCCATCGATAAGGTCACATGCCTCAATCCCGGGGGGGCGTTTTATGTGTTTCCGAATATCAGCAGAACGGGGCTTTCCTCCGAGGAATTTGCATTCCGGCTTCTGGAAAACGCCGGAGTGGGAGTGTGCTCCGGAGCGGATTTCGGTTCCTGCGGTGAGGGTCATGTGAGGCTTTGCTATGCGAATTCGGAGGAGAACATCGTTGAAGGCGTAAGG
This sequence comes from Lachnospiraceae bacterium, assembly GCA_016288705.1. Classification (GTDB taxonomy): domain Bacteria; phylum Bacillota; class Clostridia; order Lachnospirales; family Lachnospiraceae; genus JAEELB01. The sequence continues at coordinate 19,278 of JAEELB010000159.1, forward strand.
AGGATCAAGGCCTTTGTTGAAGGGCTATAGGAGATCGTCATGAGAGTATGTGATTATATCGCGGATTTTATTTACAAACAGGGAATAAAGGATGTGTTCATGGTGTCCGGGGGAGGCCTTATGTATCTCACTGACGGCCTTGCCTGCAACGAGGATCTGAACACCGTGTGCTGTCATCATGAACAGGCGGCTGCAATGGCTGCCTGCGGATATGCAAAATACAATGACATGGGATGCTGCTATGTGACCACGGGCTGCGGAGGCACAAACACAATGACGGGCCTCCTGAACGCGTGGCAGGACTGTACTCCGGTACTGTTTGTGTCGGGACAGTGCAAAAGGGTGGAAACCATCAGGTATACCGGCGCAAAAATCCGGCAGTTCGGCGTTCAGGAAGCGGACATAATCTCCCTTGTAAAGCCTTTGACCAAGTATTCCGTTATGATAGAAGATCCCCTGAAGATCAGGTATCATATGGAAAAAGCTTTTTATCTGGCGAGAAGTCTCCGCCCGGGTCCCGTGTGGATAGATGTTCCCATGGATGTTCAGGCGGCTGAGATAAATGAAAAAGAATTGGATGGTTTCGACCCTTCCGAACTGTATCCGGAAAAGCAGACAGCCACGGAAAGGGAGATAGAGGACATCTGCGGGTACTTCAGAGAGGCTGAAAGACCCGTCATCATAGCCGGACATGGAGTGAGACTGTCGGGCGCGACGGAGCTCTTCGGACAATTCGTGAGAAAACACCACATCCCTTTTGTGAGTTCCAGACTGGGTACCGATGTGCTTCCCACTGAGGATGACCTCTACATCGGCAGGATAGGAAATAAAGGCACCAGAGCAGGAAATTTTGCCGTACAGAACGCAGATCTGGTCTTGGCCCTGGGCAGCAGGCTGAGCGTGAGTTCCACCGGACAGCAATATGAACTTTTCGCCAGAGAGGCGAAGGTCGTGGTGGTGGATATTGATAAATTCGAGCACACAAAGAATACCGTTCACATTGACAGGCTGATAATATCGGACGTCAGGGATGTCCTGGAACGATTGTCCATGGATGAAGATATCCGCTTTGATGAGTGGGCGGAAAAATGCCTCCGTTGGAAGAAGATGTGGCCTGTCTGTCTCCCGGAATACTATGAGGAACCCGGTGCCATCAATATGTACGTCTTTGTGGAGGAACTGTCAAAGCAGCTCAGGAAGGATTCCGTTGTCATAGGGGATGCCGGATCTGCGGTATATGTGCCTCCGCAGGCTATCAAAACCACAACTCCCGAACAGAGATACATCACCAGCGGCGCCCAGGCTGAGATGGGGTTTTCATTGCCTGCTGCGGTGGGAGTGAGTGTTGCCAGGGGAGGCGGAGAGGTGCTGGCCATAACCGGTGACGGAAGCCTGCAGATGAACCTGCAGGAGCTTCAGACACTGAAGCATTACGGATTGCCGGTGAAACTATTTGTCTGGAACAATGACGGATATCTGTCAATAAGAGCTACCCAGAGGAAGTTTTTCAACGGAAGGTTTATCGGTACGGACAAAACAAACGGCGTCTCCTTTCCGGATCTGGAGAAGTTGTCGGAAGCCTACGGTCTGAAGTATATCAGGATCGGGAATACGGCTGAATTGGCAGAAAAACTCAGTGAAGTCCTTTCCCTCGAAGAACCGGTGGTATGCGACGTGATGATCCTGAGGGACCAGGAGGTCATTCCCTCCATCAGTTCGAAAGAGATAGACGGAAAGCTTGTGTCTATGCCTCCGGAAGACATGTATCCATTCCTGGACAGGGAAGTGTTTGAAAATGAAATGGTAGTCAGACCGGTAACGGAAAGATAAGACGTGAAAAGGGTGATGGTGACCGGAGCCACCGGCATGATAGGTCTGGCTCTCATAAAGGAATGCCTGAAACATAACACGGAAGTATATGCCTGCGTCCGTCCCGATTCCGCCAGAAATAGAAGGCTTCCCGATTCCGGCCTTCTGCATGTGATAAACGCAGGACTGGAAGACCTTCAAAGTGTCAGGATACCTGAAAAAGATTTCGACGTGTTTTATCATTTCGGCTGGAGTGGGACTGACAGGACGGGGCGTGAGGACTTTTTTTTACAGGAGCGGAACGTAGGTTTTACTCTGAATGCAGTCAGGCTTGCTTCCGACATCGGATGCAAAAAATTCATCGGAGCCGGCTCCCAGGCGGAATACGGTCCCGTGAACGGAGAGATAGATGATCTCACCCCTTTGCAAGCAGTGTCGGCATACGGTATTGCAAAGGATTCTGCCGGAAAAATGAGCCGGGGGTTGTGTTCTCAATTGGGGCTCGTCCATATATGGGGCAGGATCTTCAGCGTTTACGGCGTAAATGACAAAGCCGGCACCATGACGGATTATGCGGTCAGATCTTTTGCCGCCGGGAGAAAAGCTCATTTTTCCGAAGGCAGTCAGGTGTGGAATTACCTCAATGAAGAAGATGCCGGCAGAGTGTTTTATCTGATGGGTGAAAAGATCTGTACAGACAGAGTCTACAGGGTGGCCGGTTCGGAACAGAAGAAACTCAGGGATTATATCTATGATATCGCTGATCTTATGGATGCACGGGATCTGTGTGTCTTTGACCGGGAGGGGGGCGCATGTCCACTCATGACTGATATTTCCCCGCTTGAAAAGGAACTCGGTTTCAGACCGGTTGTGGAATTCAAAGAAGGCATAAAAAGGATGATAAAAGCATATGAGATGGACAAGTGAAGAAGAGGCAAGGCAGGAAATAAAATCTCTGGTGGCGGAGTACTACAAGGATTTCAAGGCGGAGGACAGAAGTCACGGCAGATCCGGTTTCAAGCCCGGCGACAGGATCAATTACTCGGGAAGGGTCTATGACGAAAGGGAAATGATGGCTCTCACCGATTCTGTTCTGGACTTCTGGCTGACTTCAGGGAGATTTGCCGAAGAATTTGAAAGATCTTTTTCTGAATGGATCGGCGTGAAATATGCGCATCTTGTGAATAGCGGATCTTCGGCCAATCTGATCGCATTTATGGCCCTTACGGCTCCGGAACTCGGAGAGCGCAGGATCAAAAGAGGTGATGAGGTCATTACAGTAGCCTGCGGTTTTCCCACCACCATAGCTCCGATGATACAATACGGAGCGGTTCCTGTATTTGTGGACGTGACTGTTCCCGGTTACAATCCGGATCCGGATGCTCTTGAGGCAGCCCTTTCTCCCAAAACGAAAGCCGTGATGGCTGCCCACACTTTGGGTAATCCCTTTAACATCAGGAGAATAAGGGAGTTCTGCAAAAAGAACAACCTCTGGCTTGTGGAGGACAATTGCGATGCACTGGGATCGGAATACACCATAGATGGTGAAACCAGATATACGGGTGCCTGGGGCGATATCGGAACCAGCAGTTTCTACCCGCCTCACCATATAACCATGGGCGAGGGCGGCTGTGTCTATACCGACAACCCGCTGCTCCACAGACTTATTCTTTCATACAGGGACTGGGGCAGGGACTGTATCTGTCCTCCCGGGAAGGACGGAGTGTGCGGTCACAGGTTTGACAGGCAGATGGGCGAGCTTCCTTTGGGCTATGATCACAAGTATACCTACAGTCATTTCGGCTACAACCTTAAGGTGACAGACATGCAGGCCGCTGTGGGCGTGGAGCAGCTGAAAAAGTTTCCTGATTTCATAAGGAAGAGGAGAGAAAACTGGGAGAGGATGAGAGCGGGACTTGAAGATCTGTCAGATCTGCTGATACTGCCCGAAGTCGAACCGGATTCAACTCCTTCCTGGTTCGGATTCATGATGACAGTGAGACCGGAGTCAGGACTTGACAGAAATGTCATAACGGGGCATCTGGAGAAAAACAATATTCAGACCAGACTCCTGTTCGGCGGCAATCTCATCAGACATCCGGCCTTTGACCTGCTCAGAGGCACTGATGGATACAGGGTTTCGGGAGAACTTGAAAATACCGAACTCATCATGAATAATTCGTTTTGGACAGGGGTATATCCCGGACTGAGGGCTGAAGAAACGGATCATATGATAAGGGTGATTCATGAAAGCGTTGGCAGATCGTAAAGAGATATTGAAGTCCTACAGAGGAAAGCGGGTTCTGGTCACCGGAAATACCGGTTTTAAGGGCTCGTGGCTCACCTTTATGCTGAAGGAAGCAGGGAGCATCGTCATGGGATATTCGCTGCCTCCGGAACCGGGAAGATCCCTTTATGAAATGGCTGGTTTAAACGGGAAAGGACGTATTGAACAGGTTTTCGGCGATGTGAGGGATCTGAAGGGGATGGAAAAGGCTTTCCTGGACTTTAAGCCGGAGATAGTATTTCATCTGGCAGCCCAGCCCATAGTGCGCAGATCCTACAGGGAACCGGTGGAAACCTTTGAGACGAATATAATGGGGACCGTTAATGTGCTTGAGTGTGTGAGGCTGAATCCTTCCGTAAGATCATTTCTCAATGTGACCACGGACAAGGTATATCTGAACCGGGAGGGAAACACCGGGTTTAAGGAGACGGATCCTCTTGACGGATACGATCCGTACAGCAATTCGAAGTCATGCAGCGAGCTTGTGACCCACAGTTACGCCTCGTCATTTTTTAAGGACACGGATACAGCCATCTCAACCGCAAGGGCCGGAAACGTCATCGGCGGAGGGGATTTTTCCGAGGACAGGATCATTCCCGACTGTGTCAGGTGTGTTGAGGAGGCGTATTACAGGGGGGCAGGTTCCGAAGCGGATATCACGGTACGGAACCCACACAGCATAAGACCTTACCAGCATGTGCTGGAACCATTATTCGCTTATCTTATGATAGCAAAAGCTCAATATGAAGATAAGAACTGTTCGGGCTGGTACAATGTGGGACCTGATGACGGAGACTGCATAAACACGGGGGATCTGGTGTCCTGCTTTTGCGAGAAGTGGAATCATGCAGGGAAAGGTATGCCGAGGGCTGTCTGGCATCACCGGACAGAGAGTTCAGCTCCCCATGAGGCCGGTTATCTGAAACTGGACTGCTCAAAACTGAAAAGTGTTTTCGGATGGAGCCCGTGCTGGAACACGGAAAAGGCCATTGAGGAAACAGTAAACTTCACAAACCGCATGCTGGCGGGAGACGATATCCGTAAAGAGATGAAGAGAGAAATTGAGGAAATGGAGAATGGCTGTGAATGAACTGACCATCATTATAGTTGCGGACAGCACAAACAGGGACAATATCCGTTCTCTTATTGAGAGCATCAGATCATTTAATGATGTGGAGGCGCTCACTGTCATCCTGTTTGACAATGAAGCCGGAGGTGATATCAGAGAGTGGGGCAGTTCACAGGAGGATATCATTTTTGCATATTCGGATGAGGGGGAGATCCCATACGGAAAAGTGATCACAGATATTGTAAATGAACTGGATCCCCCGGGGGACATATTGCTTGTACCCGGCACCCATCTGCTTGTGCCCGGAGTGCTTTCCGGAATGCTGAAGATACTCAGGGATTCAGAGAGTAACGGGATCGTGGGGGCTAATTTTCTCGGCTCGGAGTTCTACGGACTCGGAAAGGATTTTCTGATAAAGGACTACAGGGAAATAGCGGAGTATTCCATGTCATGCAGTTATGAGCCCTATGAGGTCGCAGTCACAGACCCCAAAGGAACTTTGCTGATAAGGGGGGAACTGCTGAAAAAGATCATCAGTTTCGGAGAAACCAAAAGCTGCTCCGCGGAAAAACTTAAACAGATCCTGTGTGTAACTGTCGAAAAGGCGGGATTCGTTGTGATGGCTGACAGAGCTGATTTCTGGGGGGATTGTTCTTTCAAAAATGAAAACATGGAAAGCGGAGAAGGTATCCTTGTCTCAATCTGCGTTCCTACTTATAACAGGGGTAAATGCGCGCTTGATCTCGGAAAAAGTCTGGTGGAGGAAAGAAGAAGATCAGGGCTTGAAGACAGGGTCCAGATAGTTTTTTCGGACAACGGATCCGAAAACGAAAAGGATCATTATCTTGAACTCAGGGAAATGTCCGAAAGAGAGAAGAACTTTAAATATCGCAGAAACAGTGAGAATCTGGGCTTTGTGAAAAACATGATGGAAGTATTGGCCTTCTCTGACGGCAGGTTCTCTCTTGTGCTGAGCGATGAGGACAGACTGTTCTGGCCGGGTTTCAAGACATATATCATGTATCTGGAGCAGCATCCGGAGATCGGCATGATGAAGGGGAGAACCGACAAAATGTACAAAGACGAGCTCCCGGTCTATGCCCTGGCCGGAAAATACGCTCTTTTATCCTTCTATCTCAGGGGAAATTACGTTTCCGGAGTGATCTACAACCGGGAACTGCTCACTGACAGCAAGATAAAACAGATACATGATACATTTGGTTCGGGCAACAGGGCGTATTATTGGTACCCCCATATCTTCTGGGAAACCTGGCTTCAACTGAACAGCGTGTTCGCTTCAAGCGATATCCCTCTTGTTTTTGAATGTGAGCCGGCTGAATTCGATTCCACAACGGATGAGATAACAGGTAAGCCCCGATATACTCATCCGGACGACAGGATCGCCCAAGGGCTCGGTTATACCGATATGATCAAAAAAATGGACGTGCAGGACGATGAGATCTCGCTATACCTGTTTTTGAACGCGTACGCAAAAACGCTGTTTTTGTTAAGGGGTTCCATCATGCTGCATGGTGAAGCCATAGGGAGCAGGGAAGAGGTGGTGGAAAAGGCCGAAGCGGCTTTCAAAAAAGAGCTTATGAAGATATCATTTTCCGATACGGATTATTACAGATCCCTGGCATACGATTTTATGACGTCGGAACGGGCCAAATTCATGACGGCCCCCTGACCTCATTCCCCGTAGAGCCTTATCCTCATTTTTTCAAGTTCGTCAAGCTGGCCCATATCCATCCAGTCGCTTTCCCCTACCGGAAAAACGGCGACCCTTTTCCCTTTTTTTCTTTCCATTTCAACTATGTCCGGGAAATCAATGGGAGTGGCTTCCGGGATATCGTCCGTGACTTCGGGTTCAACGATGTAAATGCCCGTATTCGTCAGGAATGATATCAGCGGCTTTTCCCTCATTTTTTCTATGGCGCCGTTGACTCCTATATCCACAACGCCATAAGGAATATTGATGTTTTTATATGCGCATACCATGGTGATGATGTTGTGGTGATCCTTGTGAAAGCGCATCATGCTCTCGTAATTTGCGGTGAGGAGAGCGTCACAGTTGGCGAAAAAGAAAGTGTCGCTGAATACCCCTTTAAGAAGGCTCAGCCCTCCGCCTGTTCCAAGGGGTGTTTCCTCAACGTGCCAGGTAATGTCGTATTTATTATCATTCTCTGAAAAATAAGCCTTCAGAAGCTCTTTTTTGTAATTGATGATGATATGGAACTCGTTACAGCTGTATGTCTGATATTCCTTCATGATGTGCTCTATGATGGGCAGGTCCCCCACCGGGATCAGAGGCTTGGGGAGCACTCTTGTAAAGGGATCGAGTCTCGTCCCCCGTCCCCCGGCGTTTATCACTACGGGGACATTGAGAGGCGTGCGGTTTGTGATCTCATGACCTTCACCGGTGAAGAGTCCGATGATCCTGCCGTCTTCATCCGTTATGGGTATGACCACATAATTACGTCTGTGATAGAGTGTTCTTGCTTCTGATTCGGAATGCGCGACTTTTGGGGAGGGATTCATGGCATCAACAGCCTTGGCATCCATCTTTCCGCCGGACAGCAGGAACCTTCGGATATCCCCATCGGTAATGCAGCCGATAAGCCTTTGCTGTTCATCGATCATAAAGATGATCCCGTTCTGATTATCGTCTATCAGACGCATTGCCTCGGAAACGGTGAGCGCCTTATGACCAATGAACTTTTTCATATCATCCATGAAAAATCACCTCCGGGAATATTACATTTTGTCGTCCAGAGACCTGCCGGTCTCGATATGTTCAAAGTTCGGCAGGTAATCCTTTATGATCCCGACTATCTCTTCTTTTGTTGTGGCGTTTCCGTCAAATGCGGAGTCAAGTCTCTCCACAAGCAGATCAATGCTCGCTCTGTCGGGAATGCCCTTCCCTGTGATCACGCCAAGAGCCTTAAATCTTTCAAGGTCAGAGGTCTCTTCACCTGTGACAAATTCTTCGAAGGGCTTTTCGCCCGAAGTATCTGAGACAGAATAGTGAACAGGATATAAGAGGCTACCTTTTTTCAGCTCCCGGGCCTTTTCAACGGCCTCCTTATCGGAATCACAGAGAACAACCTCATATCCGAAGGCCTCCAGCAAAGCTGTTCCTATGGCGTCAAATGTCATCATCTGGGATTCGTCAAGCTTTGGAAAGAATATCTCTCTGTTTTCACCTAAAATACAGGAAAGGAGACATATCTGTCCGGATTCCTCAGGTGACACAAAGAATCTGCGCACGTCCGAAGGGGCAGATAAAGGCTGCAGCTTTCTGATCCTTTCAAGGAAGCCTGCGGGAAGAGATCCGTTTGAAAACGCTACATTGGCGAACCGGGCTGTTTTCACGGGGAAACGGTCCGAATAGGAAAAGATAAGGTCCTCCATGAGCCTTTTGCTTGCGCCCATGATATTCACAGGGTTTGCCGCCTTGTCAGTGGATACGCAGAAATATGTTTCCGGCGGGTAATCCGAAAGCAGATCCAGAAGCTTTCCTGCATGGATCACATTATTCTGCAGAAGGGCTTCTATGCTGAAGATATCCTTCTCCGACCGTACATGCTTATGCGCGGAAAAATTACCTACGATATCAAAACCATTTCTGGAGAGGAACATCTTTTTGAAGACGGGTGAAGAATAATCCATTGGGTATGTGACGTAATCCCCCGGGACGAACATTTCATAGGAGGATCTGAGATCCCTTGTCAGTTCAGCCAACGCATTTTCATTGGTGTCAACCACTACCAGTGAGGAGGGTCTGTACGGCAGAAGAGCCCTGATAAATGAAGACCCAATGGAACCCGCTCCTCCTATCACCAGTACGGATCTGCCGGATATCTTTTGCGTAAGGGCGTCGAAGTGATCGGCGATGTCCCGCAAAAACATGGAAACCGGACGTTTCGTGACCTTTTCGTTAATGAACTGATCGAGATTGAACATGATTATACAATCCTTTTTCGTGCCGAAAATCAACATCAAAAACAGATTTGATGTTAGCATAGTTTATGCCGGAATACAAGAGAGCAACGGGGCTGTTCAATTGACAATGAGCGCCGAAAATAGTATCATTTTCAGGGTTATCAGAGGTTTTGGGGCGGCTTGTTCCTGCAGGGGGGCGACATGGACAATATTGCGATAATCACGGCCCGAAGCGGTTCCAAGGGTCTTAAAGATAAAAACATAAAACTCCTTTGTCAAAAGCCTCTTATGGTATATTCCATAGAGGCGGCTTTGAATTCAGGATCTTTTCGCACAGTGATGGTTTCCACCGATTCGGAAAAATATGCCGACATAGCCAGAAACAACGGAGCGGAGGTTCCGTTTCTCCGTTCTGAAGAGACCAGCGGAGATAAGGCCGGGAGCTGGGATGTCGTCACAGAAGTGCTTTCGGGCTACAAAAGGATCGGTAAGAGGTATGATACTGTATGTCTTCTGCAACCTACCTCTCCTCTCCGGACGGCAGATGATATAAAGGATGCCTACAGATTTTATTCTGAAAGAAACGCGGACGCCGTGACAAGCGTCTGCGAGTGCGATCATCCCGCAGAGTATATGATGTGTCTTGATGAGAGCAGATCTCTGAGGGATTTCAGAGAACATGAGATCGATCTTCCCAGACAGATGCTCCCTGTGTATTACAGACTGAACGGAGCCCTGTTCATCAGAAGGATCAGTTACGAGGGTGAGAGTATATGCACCTGTTCCGGTGATGAATATGCCTTTGTTATGGACAGGAAGAGCAGTGTGGACATAGACGGGATAGAGGATTTCGAATATGCCGAATTCCTTATGAAAAAGGCCGGAGGGCATCTGTGAAAAAGATCTGTTTTGTCACGGCTTCCCGATCTGAATATGGCCTGTTAAAGTATCTTATGAAACTTGTGGATGAATCGGAGGAATTCGAACTTCAGACTGTGGTGACAGGCGGCCACCTGCTCCGGGAGCAGGGATATACCGTGGATCGTATCAGAGAGGATGGCATAAAGGTGAGTCTGGAAGTGGATACAGCTCCTGATCTCAGCACCAAAGAAGGCATAGCATATTCAATGGGAAAAATGGCAGAGGGAATGTCACGCGCATTTGACGCCCTTAAACCGGATTACCTTGTGGTGCTGGGCGACAGGTATGAGCTGCTCCCTGTCTGTGGCACAGCCTTTGTTATGGGAATCCCGATCGTGCATATCTCCGGCGGCGATGTGACAAAGGGAGCTATTGACGACGGCATAAGGAATGCGGTGACCATGCTTTCCGAATATCACTTTCCCGGAACAGAGGAAAGCGCCGAAAACGTACGACGGATGAAGGGGGGAGGAAACAACATCTGGGCGGTCGGGGAACCCGGGCTTGATGCATTCTTTCTGGAGGATCTGATGGACAGAAGCGCAATTGGCGAAGAACTCGGCCTTGATGTCAAAAAAAAGTGGATCCTTATGACCTATCATCCGGAAACTGTCGATACCCCTGAACACAATGTTCAGACTGTCAGGAATATATGCAGCGCGTTGAAGGAGCTGTCCGGGATTCAGGTCGTAATGACTTATGCAAACACAGATCCCGGCGGAACACTGATCAATGCAGTCCTTGAGGAGACCGCGGAAAAGGAAAGCGATATGTTCAGATGCGTACCGTCTCTCGGGAACAGACGATATCTGAGCCTTATGAGACAGGTTGTGCTTGTGGTAGGCAACTCCAGCAGCGGGATCGTGGAAGCGCCCTCCATGAGGATACCTGTTGTGAATATAGGAAACAGACAGGATGGGAGATACATGTGCAGCAATGTCTATCAGTCCGGAAAGGGGTACGATGAGATATCCCGTACTATAGAAACGGCTCTGAAAAGTGAAACTGATCTGTCCGATATCGATCACTGGGGCGACGGAAAGACCTCGGAAAGGATCTTTTCGATCTTTAGGGAGTGCCTGTGAACAGGAAGATCCTGGGTGGAGAGTTTGCTATTGACATAAATGCCGGTTCGGAGCTGCCCGTAAAAAGCGGCCTCGGGTTGTTTTCCTGCGGAAGGACCGCTCTCAAGGCCATAATCCGGCATGCGCTGCCTGAAGGGAACAGGCGTATACTGATCCCCGACTACATTTGCGGGTCTGTTCCGGAAACGGTCAGAGATCTTGGGGCAGACTGTTGCTTTTACACGGTAAAGGATGATCTCATGCCGGATGCATCAGTCCTTCCGGAAAAGCTTGAAAAGTCTGACGCGGTCCTGATCGTCAATTATTTCGGAATGATCCCCAAAACCGGGCTGGACGCACTGATCGGGAGCATAAGGGACACAAAGGAAAATGTAAAGATCATAGTGGATGATGTCCAAAATTACTACGGACTGGAACAGGAAATGACCTGTGACTATGCATTCACCAGCTTCAGAAAATGGTTCCCGGTGCCGGATGGGGCAAGCGCCGTATGGAATGACGGTCAGAAACGGGAGAACCTTTATCCCGATACCGGTAATGAAAAAGAGGATCCGCCGGTGTTTTCCAGATACAAATTTGCCGGTAATATTCTGAAGAATTTCAGGGATGTGACCGGCGACGAAGTGTGTCTTGAACTGATCGAAAAAGGAGAGGAGCTGATCTCTGACGAAAGGTCGGACCGCGCTCTTCAATGGACCATAGGAGCGATGGAGCGAATGAACCACGGGATCATCAGGGACAGGAGAAGAAAAAATGCCGCGGTGCTTCACAGAGGTCTCGAAAAGCTTGGTATCCCTCATCTGTACCATGAAAAAGCAATTCCTCTGTTTGTGCCGGTATTTCTCGGGAATCACAGGGACAGGGTCAGAGACGCATTATTCAGTCATTCCGTTTTCTGCCCTGTTCATTGGGGTGAAAACTGGAAGGAAGAGTTTGAGTGCGGGAGAAATCCACTTTCCGACAGGGAACTGTCCCTGATCTGTGACCAGAGATATGATGAGGAAGACATGCGCTTCCAGTTGGAGATCCTTGAAAAATGCGTGTGATATTGTCCGAACAATGGAACCGGTATCTTGACCTTCTCCCGCCGGATATGACTGACGTTTATTTCAGGGAAGAATATGTGAAGCTTTATGAAAGTGATGAAGAAAAAGCCTGCTGCATTATCTGTGAGTCGGAGGGAAAGCTCGCGCTGATGCCTTTCCTCAGAAGGAGCAATGGCCGGTATTATGATTTTGAAACTGCTTACGGTTACGGAGGACCCGTTTTCAGCGTCTGTTCCGTGGAATGGGTCAGGGAATCTCTTGGCGCTATGACCGATCATTTCCGCTCCGCCGGTTATCTCTGCGGCTTTGTAAGATTTCATCCTCTGCTGGGGAATGCCGGACTTTGTAAAGGTGAGATGAGCGTTCTGTACGACAGGAAGACCATAAGCCTGGATCTTAAACCCTCTGTTGAAGACATATGGTCCGGACAGATATCATCCAAGAACAGAAACATGATACGCAAGGCAGAAAAAAACGGGCTTGAGTACAGAACTGAATATGATTATGCATCACTTGGGGAGTTTAAGGAGCTGTATAACAGCACTATGCTCAGACTGGGAGCCGATGGTTTTTATTTCTTTCAGGATGGCTACTATGACGATTTTGTAAGGAGAATAGCTGACAAAGGCTTTCTCGGGGTTGTGAGAGATAAGGGTAAAACAGTGGGAGCGGCGCTGTTTATGCTGTGCGGCGCATACGGCCACTATCATCTGGCAGGGAGCGACAGGAGTTGTTCCTGCCCGGGGATCAACAATTTCCTCCTTTGGAATACGGCTAAGGAAATGAAGGAAAAAGGGGTGGAGTTTTTTCATCTGGGAGGAGGTACGGGATCCGATCCGGAGGATTCACTTTACAGATTTAAGCGGTCCTTCAGCCGGCATGAAAATGATTTCAATATCGGAAAGTGGATCTTTGACGAAGACGCCTATAATGCTGTCTGCGCGAAGTGGGAAAAAGAAAATCCGGAACTTGTGCCTGTTTATGGAAACAGGCTTCTGAAGTACAGATATTTGAAGGGGCAGTGCTGAAGCATTTGCTCGGGAGGAGATATTTATGGACAGGATATGGGAAGAGATACACAGCCGGAATGAGTGGGGAGCTTATCCGTCAGAACACGTCATCAGATTTTTTGCCAGGAACTACTATGGCAGGGTCAGAAACGGGGAGCAGATAAAAGTTCTTGACTTTGGCTGCGGCGGAGGAGCGCACACCTGGTACCTGGCGAGAGAGGGCTTCTGTGTCTATGCCTTTGACGGATCCGAGCACGCTGTGAGAAATACCGAAAACAGGCTTAAAAGAGAGAACCTTCAGGCTTCGTTCAAGGTGGCCGATGGCACCGATGTGCAGTATGAACGGGATTTTTTTGATGCGGTACTGGATAATGTCTGCATATATGCCAACAGGCTTGAAGACATCAGGTCGATGTATCATAAGATATACGGCTTTCTTAAGCCCGGAGGAAAACTGCTCACGGTATGCTTCGGAAGGAACACCTGCGGTTTTGGACAGGGTACGGAGATAGAGGAAAATACATTTACGGATATAAAAAAGGGTCCCCTGACGGAAAGAGGGGTCACTCATTTTTTTGATGAGGCTGATATCGGGAAGGTGATATCCGAAGCCGGTTTCAGGAATCTGCAGACAGACAGGATATTGTATACGGACAGGGGTGATCAGGTTGAACAATTCGTCACACAGGCTGAAAAGTAACGGGTGCCTGATAATCGCCGAGGCCGGGGTAAACCATAACGGGAGTCTGGATACGGCGCTCCGGCTTTGCGATGCTGCAAAAGAAGCCGGAGCTGATGTGGTAAAGTTTCAGACCTGGGACACGGACAGGCTGATCACAAAATCTCTTCGGATGGCGGAATATCAGGAAAGGAATACGGGAGAATCGGAATCTCAGTATGATATGCTGAAAAGGCTGGAACTCCCGTATGACGATTTTAAAAAGATAAAAGAACACTGCGACAGGATAGGCATAGAGTTCGCATCCACCGCCGATGAAGAAAAAAGCCTCGATTTTCTTACGGAACTTGGGATCCCGTTTATAAAGGCAGGCTCCGGAGATATCGGAAACATAAACTTTCTTCGATATATCGGCTCCAAAAGACTCCCTGTAGTGCTCAGCACGGGAATGAGCTCTCTTTCCGATGTGGGATCGTCTGTAGCTGCGCTTTACGAGGGAGGGGCGGAGGATATCACTCTGCTTCACTGCACCACAAATTACCCATGTCCCTTTGACGAGGTCAATCTGAGAGCCATGCTAACTTTGCGGGACGCCTTTCATCTGCCTGTGGGATTTTCGGATCATACCGTGGGCACAGAGATCGCCGTGGCGGCCGTGGCTTTGGGAGCGGAGGTCATAGAAAAACACTTTACTCTTGACAGAAATATGGAGGGGCCTGACCACATCGCCAGTACGGAACCGGAAGAATTCAGGATCATGGTGCGACAGATAAGGTCACTTGAAAAGGCAATGGGTGACGGCGTCAAACAGATGACTGCTTCCGAGAGCAGAATAAAAAAGGTGGTGACTAAGAGGATCGTCGCTTCAAAGCCCATAAATGAAGGGGATATTTTTTCAAAGGATAATATCTGTGTGAAGAGAAGCTCTGACGGTGAGGCTGCTTCCATGTGGGATATGATCAACGGACGGAAAGCGGCGAAAAGCTATCTGCCTGATCAGGGAATAGTGTTATAAAGGGAGAGATGAGATTATGAGTGTGTCTTATGATGAACTTATAAAGGATATAGAACTCACCGGGTACAAGATCAATAAATATTGCGATCTGCTGCTTTTGGGCAGTGTTGATTACGCCGACAGATATATCCTGGTGCTGAGCGACGCATTTACAACGGTAATGCCGAAGATCATGAGCGCGTACAGTGAGTTCGACTTTCTGAAGAATGAGGACAGTTCGATCTGGGGCATCCAGCTCAAACGTATATTTGACGCTCTGAACAGTGAAGACGATATGCTGAAACTGGATGTGCTGAAGCTGGAGACCGTGGAGATTCTTGTGCTGTTCCTGGAGGAATTGAGGCGAAACCATGAATAATGAGCTGTATGAAAAAAATATCAGGATCATAGAGAAAAGATGGCCTGAATATCTGGAGGGGATCCGTAATCCCGACAATGTCAACGGTATAAGCTGCGAAGTCATCGAAGAGGAAGGAAGGCTGATCCCCAGGGTGATGAGGGATGGAAAGACGTACAGTCTTTCTTCTGCCTATTCCGATGAAGTGATAGTGGACAGATGGGCGGAATTTGTAAATCTGAATGTATATGAGGCGGTCATCTTTCTGTTCGGACTGGGTACCGGCATTTATGTGAAAAAACTGCTGGAAAAAGCGGATGAAGCCGGGGAAGAAAATGTGTCCATTCTCGTATTCGAACCGGATGCCGTCATAATCGGTGAATTGTTCAGGCACTTTGATCTTTCCGGCGTACTGTCGGATGAAAGAGTTACTCTCGACATAGGCAGCTTAAATGAGGACCTGCTGAGAAACTGGACCAAATCTCATGTGAGCTACAACAATATCAGAAATGCCGGTTCGGCGTATTATATCAATTATCCCCGTATCTATCCGGAGATAAGAAAGCAGTATGATCATGATGTGGAATACCTGCTGACTGATTATTACGGCAATACGGGATTCAAAAGGAGCATGTCAAAGACCGTTTACTCTAATACGCTGGACAATATAAGAAAAATGGCGGACAGTCTGTCGATAGAGTCTCTGGTCAGTGCGGTTCCCAAGGATATGCCGGTGTTCCTGGTTTCCTCCGGCCCCTCCCTGTCCGGAAATATACAGGAACTTAAGAGAGCCAAAGGCAAAGGACTGATCATTGCAGTGGATTCGGCACTCGGAGTATTTGATAAGGCGGGACTGATCCCGGACATTTATGTGACCATCGATCCGGAGAAGCAGGAGGAAAACTTTTCTTTTGACTGGATACCTGAAGTACCTGCGGTAGTCGGTATGAGTTCCCCTGAATTTGTCATAAAAGAAGGACAGCCGTATTATATGCTGTGTCCTTACGACAATTATACCGGCCGTTTTATAGTCGATCACAGCAAGGGCGCGCCGTATCACGTGCTGATCAGCGGAGGAGGATCGGTGGCGACATGGGCGTTTTCTCTTGCAAGGGCAATGGGCGCAAAAACACTTGTCTTTGTGGGACAGGACCTGGCTTACACCGGAGATAAGGCTCATGCAGCAGGTGTCGCGGTGGATGATGACGCCATGCTTTATACGGTTGATGACACGGATATCTATGGAGAACCCATCAGAAGCAGCAGGCAGCTTATCAGTTACAGAAAGTGGTTTGAGCATGCCATCGCGGAATGTGAGGATCTGGAAGCCTTTGATGCTACCGAGGGAGGTGCGTATATTAAGGGAACAAAGGTGATCACTCTGAAAGAGGTCATTGACAGGTATTGTACAAAAGACCGGGACCTGGCGGAGATGTTTTCCCGTTCGGAGCCGCTGTTCGACGAAGAGGAAAGGAAAGAGTACTACGAACTGTTGGGAGACGTTCCCGAAAAAATGGGTGAGATCATAAGGAATGCCAGAAAGCTTATATCAAACTACGACAAAATGGAAAAAGCCATAAGAAGCGGGAATTTCACCGGAGACAGGCTCAGGAAGCTTATGGCCTCGGGAAAGAAACTCTCCGATGAGATAGAGGAGAATCCTGCCTTTACGTACATAGATATGCTGAATTCGGACTCGGAGATCAATATTGAAGAAAATATAAACAATAAAGACTCCGATTCGGAAAAGGACTTTATCAATATGTGCGAGTTGGGCCGTGAACATACCGGAAATATATTGCGATCAGCCGAGAAAGTCAAAAAAGATTTTTCGGAGAACATTGATTTAAA
Organism: Lachnospiraceae bacterium; assembly: GCA_016288705.1. Classification (GTDB taxonomy): domain Bacteria; phylum Bacillota; class Clostridia; order Lachnospirales; family Lachnospiraceae; genus JAEELB01. The sequence continues at coordinate 36,332 of JAEELB010000159.1, forward strand.
ATGATGCATCTGAAACCGAAAAAAATCCTGTTCCTCTGTCACAGAGAGCGCTATGATACTCTGAACTGTTTCATGAATTCCCTTTCCGTTGAAATGGAGAACCTCGGAATTGAAACGGAAAAGTATGAATGCGGCAGTGATGCCGGCTATTCGGAAGCGCTGCTGTCCATGCTGACCGATGAGACTTCATGTTTGGATGCGGTTTTTACCATGAATGCCGGCGGACAGGAAAATTGGGAGTATGAGGACGGGAACCTCTGGGAACACTTTAAAGTACCCTTTGTGAATTATATAGTCGATCATCCGGTTGATCACCAGAGGGAACTGAAAAGTCCCTGCCGGTGTCAGCATGTGATATGTGTGGATCCGGATCATGTGTCCTTTATCCATGATTTTTTTCCGAACATTGCGTCCGTTCATTTCCTTTCCCTTCCCGGTTATCAACAGGGAGACAACAGAAAAGGCAGGTTGCCCTTGATAAGTGAAAGGGACACCGGACTTGTTTTTACCGGGAGCCTTGACTCTCTGGCAGAAATGGAACGATCGGTTGAGGGCTATCCCCCTCACCTGAGGAAGATGACAGTAATGCTTATCGATCACCTGCTTGCTCACAGGGATGAAACCTATGAAACCGCTCACCGGGTGATCATGGAAAAGGCGGGTTTTGCCGGCCTTTCAAATGAGGAAAGGCTCCCATATCTGATAATCACAAGGATTGCCCTGCGCTATGCAAGGGCTTTCTACCGCGAAGAGGTGATACGCCATCTGGCTGTTTCAGGACTGCCTTTCCATATTTACGGCTCTGTATGTCCCGAATTGATGGAGGATCTGAAAGAGAGCAATGTCCGGATCTGTCCCGGCCTGTCATATTCGGAAACGGCTCGGCTTTATACCGGTTCAAAGCTTGTCCTCAATGTGATGCCTCTGTTTAAAAAAGGTTGCCATGACCGCATTCCCACCGCTTTATTGAACGGGGCTGTTCCTGTTACCGATCACAGTGAAATGCTTGATGAACCGGTATGGAAGGATAAATGTATTTTTTATTCTGTTTCAAGACCTGAAGAGGTTCCCGGGATTATCAAAGAGGCTCTTTCGGACGAGGGACTCCTTCAGAAGCGGGCTGATTCCGGAAGGGCATATGTTAAGGCAAATCATACCTGGGCAGACGCGGCTTCTTTCATCGCGGATATCATAGGCAATATATGATCTGCAGGACAAATAAAATGTGATGGCGCAATCTGCCGGGGAAGCCGCCACACGGTATCTGTTTACGGGGTAACATGGAATGAAACTTTTATTCTGGCAATGGAACAGCTTCTGCGGACGGGGGATTGAGAAAGCCCTGGAAAAACTCGGGGTGGATCACGACAGCGTTTATTTTCATCCCGCCTCCTTCGAGGAGGATGAGAAGCACAGGGACTTTCTTGATAAGGCTCTGTCTAAGGGCTATGACGCCCTACTGTCGGTGAATTTCTCGACGGAAGCCGCCCGGATGTGCGAAAAGCACGGGTGTCTTTATTTTTCATGGATATATGACTGCCCGGTGAACATAGTTGACAGAGAGCCCATGAAGTCGGAATTCTGCAGGCTTTTCTTCTTTGACAGCATGCAGGCTGAAAGGGCATCTTCAATGGGTATGAAGGCCTTTTATCTTCCCCTTGCCGCGGACCCTTCGGTCTTTGCCGCGGCTGCCTCAAAAGGGAAGCCAGGGAAATACGACGTATCCTTTGTGGGAAACCTGTACAAGTCGGAGTATGAAAACTATTTAAAGCCCCTTGACGATTACAGCCGGGGCTATCTGGAGGGCATAGTCCGGTCCCAGTCGAACCTGCCCTACGGTTATCTGATACCTGAGGTGGTGACGGAGGAACTTACGGAAAAACTGAACGCATTCTACAGGGCTGCCGGAGGCAGCGGGGCAGAGATCTCAAGGAGACAGCTCATATATCTTCTGGCCTGTGAGACCACGGGGAGGGCGAGAGTCACCGCTCTCAAGCTTCTCTCGGGACGCTTTAAGACCGCCCTCTGGTCCTCGGGAAAGGACGAGAGGCTTTCTTCGGTGGAGGTGAATCCCTATACCGATTATTACGACGGAATGCCGGCAGTATTTGCTTCATCCAAGATCAATCTGAACATATCTCTCTCGGCTATCGAAGCCGGGATCCCTCTGAGGGTACTGGATATCATTTCCTGCGGTGGCTTTGTGTTGACAGACTGGAAGATGGATATGGGAGAGTTCTTTACCCCCGGAGAGTCCATAGAGACCTACTCATCTCTTGAGGAACTGTACGCCAAGACGGATTTCTATGTGAGAAATGAAAGCGCAAGGGCGG
>JAEELB010000160.1 GCA_016288705.1 Lachnospiraceae bacterium
AGTCGTTATTGGCGTCTATGTTTAGGTTTGAGGTTTAACGCACCATCCTGCGGGCGGCTTCTCCGGAATTCCCTGACCCGTCGAAACCGAAACGACCCCATGTTCTGTTTTCAAAGTACCGGTTCGGCGGCAGGAGTCCCGGGTGCGCCCCGGAACTCTCCTGCTCCTTGGGACCTGCAGTTATTATATCGTATCTTTTCCCAAAATGTTAATGAACCTGCAGTTCAACACCTGCCGCTTCCGTTCACATCATGACCTTCCCGGCCGCAGAGATATTGAAAGTGAACTTCTTCTTCCCGCCATACTTGAAGCCGGATGAGCCCTTTTTGAGAGTAACGGTTACAGACCCCTTATTCTTTCCGGCGACCACATTGTCTCCGTAGGACACATCGAAATATCCGGGGTCATACTCGATCTCACCGTCCTTTGTCTGGACCTTGACCTTCAGCACCGAATCAAACCGCACCTGGCTGCCGGTGTAGTTCAGGGCAAGGGTCTTATTATCCCTGGGGAGTTCATATTCCGTGCCGTTATATTTTACCGTGATCCCCACTATCTTTCCGGCTTCGTCATAGCAGTCATACTTTTTGTCGAAGGCAGTCGGATTCACAAAATCATATCCCGTTTTGCCGGCGTCGGATCCGCGCGTCCGCAGTGTCACAAGGACGTCAGTGCTGGAAGTTGCGTAGTAATCGATGTCATACTGCGACGTCTTCAGCTTTGCCAGAGCGGCGCATCCATTTTCAAAGCCCTCTTTGTCTGCATAATAAGACTGATAGACAGTGGTATTGTATTTGCATTTTCCGTCTTTCCAGGCAACGGCCTCCGTAGTTGCATACAGAGAGCCCAGCGGGCGGGAAGCAGAGACTTTCACGGTGTTTGTAACCTTCCCGTGAAGGATCATGTAGTCATCGGCCTGGAGCACATGCACAGACTGAGGGTCTTCATCATTTACCTTCACGGGCTTTATCTTGAACTCTGCATACTTTGACCTTGTCCCCTTGAAGACCACATTATCCCCCGTGAATGAAAGCTTTCCCATACCGGGCTTCTTGTTGTCCGTAACGGTGACCGTGATTCTGGTCTTTGTGCCTCCGTCACTGTCCGTGACAGTAAATGTCTGCTTGTTGTAGTACATCTTGAGGACCTGGGTTCTCCCGTTAAATCTGAAGGTGATCTCTGCGGGGATGGCGCCTCCCGCATTATAGACCGCTTCCGACACGTTCACCACGTTCAAAAGCCCGCTGCTGAAAGCCTCCGTGATAGGCGCGGCGGTTATGGTGTACGGCACAGTGGCGTATGAACTGTGATCCGCGCCCTCTCCGAAGGGGTACACGGAGTGATGGTAGGAGCCGGGATTCTTCTGATAATCGGTAAGGCTGATCACACCGTTCTTTTCGAATGAGCCTCCGTAGGCCGCATTAAAGTCAGCCTCCAGAGCTTTGAGGTAATCATAGATCCTGACCTTTTCACCCCCTATGACCTTGTCGGTATAATACCCGTTCATGGCATTGTCTACATTTACAACGTTCATACCTACAGCCGGATCATAGTATACTGTTCCGTCGGTATATTGTCCGTCATACTTTCTGGAAAGCGGCTCCACATGGTAATTTTTGCTCTCAACCCTGAAACCGGTGATGCGCACATATTTCTTCGTGTCAAGAGCGCCGAAATATCCGCCAGGATTTCCGGATATCGCATTTATGATCACCTTATATCTGTTTGACATCCATATCCTGTCTTCAAATACGGAGGTATTCTTCCCGGTGATATATACGTTCCTGTCGACATTTTTTCCCTGAACCTCGGTGAAATCATCTCCGTCGTAGGTCACGCTGTAATCTGTGCCCTCCTTCAGCGTATAATTCCCAAGCTTTACGGTTATTCCGAGACTGTCTTTTGAGCCGTCGTAATACTTCCCCCTTGTGTAAGGGACGGAGGTTTTTTTGACCGTCACCTTTGCTTTTGAGATATCCAGACTCTCATTGCCAACCCTGAACTGTCCGTTGGGGACATCACCCGAATCGTAAGCAAAAACAGGGGGATTGATGGCCCCCGGTCTGGTCCCGTCGTTAAAGACGGAATCGGTGGCTGTGGGATCCTGCCCGAAAACAGTCCCGCAGTAATTGCCCCTTCCTCTCAGTGTACAGAGCCATCTGCCGGCCTGGTCCACCCCGCCCGGCATGTAGATCCACTGTCCCGCTTCATTGTACCTGTAGAGACGGATCTCGTAATCGGAGCCCTGTTTGAGCTTGGTGGTCTTCCCTGACCAGTCGTTGTAGATCGTGACCGTGGGATTGATCTTTCCGTTCAGTTTTCCGTTTTTTAGGCTGTAACTCGTCTTAAGCCCGGACATCTCCGCCAGTATCTGTCCGTTCACCATACCCCAGTGTTTTTCGCCGAAATTATAGGGCAGGATGCTGAAGTACACATCCGAAGAAAAACCGGAGTAGTTCCCAATCCCGGTGATCTGCGCAACAGGTCTCTTTTTGTCATCATTTTCCAGGGGACCGTAAGATCCGTTATCCGCCATCTCCATTGAAGCGTCTTTATTATTCCTGAGAGTGACCTTATAGTCGATCCCGTATCGCAGGTCTGTGGCCACTCCGTCATTGTACTGCCATACTCTGAGGGTCAGATCGTTAAGCGAGCTCTTTCTGTCCTTCAGAATGCACTCGGTGGGGACATGAGTCCTGCCGTCATAGAATACCGCGGGGATAGCGTCCACATATATATTCTCCGCGACCATGGCGCAGGTGTGGGCAGTGAGGGTATAATCCATCCCCGGTTGGAACATATAATCCACATATGAGCCGCCGGAAAGCTGCTTAAAGGTATCGGTCAGAGTCGTGTAATATGCCCCGTTTACGGAAAGCCTCCATTCAAATATCTCATTGGGATAAGCTCCGGACACGATGGTGTTCAGCATTGTCATGTCAATGGCTTCATCGATCTTTTTTGCGGTTGTAAGATTATTATCCAGTGTGGTCTTCTTCCATATCCCGTTATTCATCACGAGGAATGTGAAGTAGCATTCGCTCTGTTCCACATACACGTAGCCGGAGGGATCCAGGTCTTCACCCGCGCCTGCGTTCTGAGATAATGTAGCCGACCCGACAGTTTCAGCATCTGCGTCCTTGGAGAAGTTCTCCCCTGCCGCCACCGTTTCGATGGCCTCCGGCAGAACGGCGTCTGACTCGACATCCGCAGCAAGCGCTGCCTCCGGGAGCATTCCGAAAGCGAGCACCATCGACATGATTCCGCACAACAAAAGCCTTATCATTTTCTTCATCACTGTCCCTCCCTGAAAGATCCGGTAAGAGCGCCAGACCCTGCCTTCGACTCCCGGCCGTCCCGGTTCCTTTCCGCTGTCACAGATACATGATACCAGATATCCGCCTGAATGACCACCCAAAGGCGGTCTCAGACATGCAGATCCTCTTTCTCACTTGAAGGAATTCCTGAACTCCCTCTCGGCCTCGCGTTTCATGTCCTTCTTTGCTATAGACTCACGCTTGTCATAGAGCTTCTTTCCCTTTGCGAGGCCTATCTCCACTTTGGCCTTCTGATCCCGGAAATAAACCCTGAGAGGCATGATAGTGTAACCCTGCCTCTGCACCTCTCCATAGAGCTTCATTATCTCCCTTTTGTGAAGCAAAAGCTTTCTGGGCCTCACGGGATCGCGGTTGAAGATGTTTCCCTGTTCGTAGGGGCTTATGTTCATTCCGTAAATAAAAGCCTCTCCGTCCACTATCTGCACATAGGCCTCCCTTATGGAGCATTTTCCAAGCCTGAGAGACTTGACCTCGGTTCCGGAAAGAGCGATCCCGGTCTCGTAGGATTCGATTATAAAATAGTCATGAAAAGCCTTTTTGTTATTTGCGACCGGCTTTTCCTGACCTTTTCCTTTTGACTCCATTTTTCTCCTTCTTCCCGGCAGCAGCGTTCTTTTCCGCTTTCTTCCTGCCTTTTTTCACCAGACCGCTTTCATCGACATATTTCTGAGAAAGGGACATATCTATGTTTCCCGTCTCAATATCACAGCGGTCGATCACAACATTTACTTCCTGTCCCAGACGGAACACGGCCCCTGTCCTCCGTTCCCGCAGCTCCAGCCTGTCCTCGTCGAAATGATAGTGCGATCCGGGAATACGCGATATATGTATCATTCCCTCAACGGTATCGGGTCTCATTACGTAGATCCCGAAGGGAGCGATACCGGAGATCACGCCTTCACTTTCTTCACCGATACGGGATGAAGCATACTCGCATTTCTTCAACTTGACGTTGAATCGCTCCGCCTCCTCAGCTCTTCTCTCATAAAGTGAAGCTTTTTCCGCGACTCCCGGCAGTATCCTTTTGTAATGTCCGATCCGCCTCAGCTTGAGCCTGCCCGCCAGATGTTCCTTTATGATCCTGTGTATCTGAAGATCCGGATAGCGCCTTATGGGAGACGTGAAGTGGCAGTACATCTCCTCCGCAAGTCCGAAGTGTCCCGTGGACTCCGTCGAATACCCGGCGTGCTGCATGGCCCTTAACGTCATCACGGAAATAAAGGACATCTCCGGCTTTCCCCTGTAGGCATCCAGCATCCTCTGCAGATCTTTCGGGGACACCTTTCCGTTCTTCACCGTCTTCAGGTATACGCCGTCCGTCTTCACGACCCTTGAAAGACTTCTGATCTTGTCCGGGTCCGGCTTCCCATGCACCCTGTACACAAAGGGCAGTCCCTTTTCGCAGAATTCGGCTGCCACCGTGACATTAGCGGCGATCATGAACTCCTCTATCAGGTCCGTGGCCTCATTTCTCACGGCCCTTTTCAGTCCGGTGACCCTTCCGTTCTCATCCACCGTAAACTCGGATTCAACGGTGTCAAACTCAAGGGCGCCTTTTTCCATCCGCCTCTGTCTGAGTATCTCCTTCAGTTCTCTCATCCTGAAGATCGTGGGCACGGTGTCACGGTATTTCAGCATGATCCTTGGGGTTGACGCATCGAGTATCTTCTGGACCTCGTTATAGGTCATCCTGTGGGCAGACCTGATGACGCTGTTCACGATCAGATGCTCCACTATCTCTCCCGCCCTGTTTATCTTCATTATGCAGGACAGTGTAAGCCTGTCAACACCTTCATTCAGCGAGCAGATGCCGTTTGAAAGCTTTTCGGGGAGCATCGGTATCACCCTGTGCGGGAAATAAACGCTGGTACCCCGCTTCAAAGCCTCCCTGTCCAGGGCGCTGTCCTCCTTCACATAGTGCGACACGTCCGCAATATGGACTCCCAGGGTGTAAATACCGTTTTCGTAGGATAATGACACAGCATCGTCAAAATCCCTAGTGTGATCTCCGTCTATGGTGAAGACCAGCCTGTCTCTGAGATCGAGTCTCCCCGCCATCTCTTCCTCATTCACGGAGTCGGGGAGCATAAGCGCTTCCTCAAGCGTGCTCTCATCGAACACCTCGGGAAGAGACTGCTCGTTCCCGGTTTCTTTGTTCCTCATTGGTTTATTATTCACTTTGATCTTCTTCATCTTTCCTTTTCTCCGATCCTCAGACGACACAGCCCGCGCTTTGCGTTCGTCATAACACAAGAGACACCCCGATAAAACGCGGGGTGCCTCTTAACATCACTTTTTCCTGCTGTCAGTATCAGCCGAAGGACTGCATATTGAGGACCAAAGCTGCCACTACGAAGAACACTGCCATTATCTTCGTTATAAGCTCCAGCTTTCCTTCAAGGGAACGACCCTTGATCTTGCCCCAGTAACTGTCCGCAGCCCCACTTATGGCTCCCAGTCCCTGTGACTTGCCCTCCTGCATGAGTATCACCACCGCCAGCGCAATGCTGACCAAAATGTACACCACCATCAGTATAGTCCTTGCAACTTCCATTCTGAAGCACCTCGTATCTTTATTATCTTTTCATTCGCCGGAGATCCAATGTCGGCCTCCCGACCCCGGCAGCGACTGACCGCAACGGCTCACAGCCTGTCGATAGTTGACAACTGCAAAAACAGAAAGATTATATACCTAACCGTTGTTTACGTCAAGCACTTATTTTCACTGCATTGCAGCGGTCTCCCTCAGATCCTGACATACCCCACGGTGATATTCGTAAGGCCGGTATGGGGATCGAACCAGTAAGTCCTGCCGTCTATGACAGCCCATCCGGACGCGGCATTCCCGGCTTCATAAATGTAAGCCGACTGCTTTCCGACTTTATACCAGCCGTCCTTCGTCATTTCCCGCGTCACCAGCTTACCCTTCCTGTTGTAATAAAGCCAAAGGCTGTCATCATCTTCGACATCCGGAAGGTCCGCACCGGCGTTCATGACCTCCTGCATCTCTCCCAATTTCACCCTGACCAGCTCCCCTGCTGCCATGGAGCCGTCCTCTTTCAGATAAAGCCTGCCGGCTTTGGGATCCTCATAGTTTCCGACGAAACATACATTGGAAGACAGACCGCCGTCCTCATACTTAAGCAGATACCTCTTCCTGTTTACGGTCTTCCATACGCCTTCTCCGCCCTTTGCCGGTTTCTTCGGAGCCTTCACCCGGACGCCGTTTTTGTACAGGTACAAAAGTCCCTCTTCATTCACTTTGGTGCCGTTCAGCAGAGATCCGTCCGAATCCAGTTCATAGATCAGGTCGCCTTTTCCGGACTGGACCGTCACCCTTCCTTCCGCCACGTGTCCGTCAGTGTACACGTAATACTTTTTACGGTTCACGGAAAACACCCCATCCTTTGCGGGAGTGAGCAGCTTTCCTTTCTTGAAGAAATACAGAAGTCCGTCCCCTGAGCTGTCTTCCGCCACGGCACTCGCCGGATCCTCATAACTGCCGCCGGCCAAAGCGTTGCCGCTCAGGGATACCCTGAACACTCCGCTCTGCATTACGGCATTTTCGTCGAAATAGAACCAGGCCCTTGAATCCTTTCTGTCAGGAAGATAATAAACCCCGCCGGACGCCTTTCCGTCCGTTCCGAAGTGATATGTTTTTCCTTTGAACTTCATCATGCCGTCCCGGACCATCACGCAGTTCTTCCTGTCAAAGAAATACCGGCCGCCCTTTATCTCCTGATATCCTTTCACAGCCACGCCTGTATCGGGATCAAAATAATATGCGCTGTCGTTCACAGTGATAAATCCGGCCTCTGCCCTGCCCTGAGAATCGAAGCAGTAAAACTTTCCTTTGATCTTTCGCACCTCGTGTTCCGCGGTGGAGGTCACAAGATATCCTTCCTTTGCAAAATCATAATAGGCAAGCCCCCGGACTTTGCAGGAAGCCGAAAGTCCGGATCCGGTCTCCGTGACGGTCACGGTGTAGACGCCCATCTTCTGAGCCTTGACCGTCCTGCTCAGATCTCTGTCAAAAGTTCTGGGAAGTCCACCGGTCCCGAGGGACAGGGCCTCGGAATCGTCCACAGTCCAGGTAAAGCCCTCGGGAACGGCATCGGAAGGCTCCGTTCTGACCGTGATGATACCGGGCACGCCTGTCGTAAGCTCCAGATAATCCCTGTTCAGATACACTCCCGTGACCTTTATCCCGGGATCCGGGATATCGGGAGCTTTCTCCTCTTCGATAGTCCATTCGATCTCCTTATCCTCTGTGGAGCCGTCGTTCCAGATATAATTCTTTATCAGAGAGGCGTAAGCCTTATAGGTTCCGGCCTCCGTCTTCCGGTTCCCTGTCAGGGTGAAGCCCTCTCCCTCGCACACGCCGGTCTTTTCCGTTCCGTCATACACAAGACCGGGGATGGCTGAAGGCACCGCGACGGGCTTTCTCATTATCTCATAGGCGTAGCTGCCGGTTCTTTCATTGTAGTCTTCGGCGGTCGCCCTGTAGTAGATCATGTGCTCCCCCGCATCCGTAAATGAAGGCGGGGAATCGAGGGTATACGATCCGGGGGCTTCTCCGTACAGCACTTCCGCTCCTGTCTCCGGATCGATAACCTTTATCCCGTCCGGTTTCTGAGGCTTTCCGTTGTAGACCACGGATCTGTGGGGCACTTCCACGGAGATGTTGGCGTTATTGATGATCACCTCAAAAGTACCCGATTCCGTGGCGTAATTCTTTGCGGATACCGTATAATACACTGTATGCGTTCCCGCATCCCTGATGACAGGAGGAGCCGCCATGGTATATGTGACAGGACCTGTTTTACGCATGGTCCCGTTGCTGTATCTGACCGTAGCTCCGGAAACGGGGATCTCTACCGTAATACCGTCGGGAGATATATCGGATCCGGTGTAATAACCCACCTCATCGGGAGCGTTCACCTTTATTTTCCCGGGTTCCACGATCATTTTTACGGATGCCGACGAAGCGCTGTAATTCCCGCCTTCCGCTATCACGATATTGATATTGCACTCTCCCGTGTTCACGGGGGTGACCGTCACTGTATTTCCTTCCAGTGTCAGTACAGCCACTTCCTCATCATCGGAATATGCGGAGATCAAGCCGTCCCCGGTATGATCGAAGCTGAAAACGGACGCCTCGGGATAAGTGGCGCGGTCTTCGCTGACTGCAGGGGTGATACTCCCCGGCGCCTTCCCGATGGACCAGGGGATGTCCCGGACAGCCGTGACATCATTTCCGCTGTTCCATTTGTGATTGATATCCGGGGTTGCGTGCGCAACGTAATTTCCCGCATCCGTCCCGGTATTATCGGTGATGGTATAACCCGAACCCGCAGGCACTCCCGTCTGCTCTTCTCCGTTATAGATAAGGACTTCGGAAACCGGAGAAGGAACTTCTATGGGCGCTCTCTCGATAGTGAACGTATAACTCCCGGTATTCCGGTTGTAATTATTTCCGGCAGTGATCTCATACTCTACAGTGTAACTCCCTGCATCTGTCCAGGACGGTCTTTCAGCCAGATACTCAGTCCCGCCGCTTTTTCTGTATTTAACGGTATAGCCTGTCACAGGCTTTGTCACCGTCACCCCGTTTGGCGCAGTAATGGCACTGCCCGTGTATACTTCACTCTGATCGGCAGCAGCTGCCTCTATATCAGCCCTCTTTATGGACCAGGGGATGTCTCTCTTGCCTGTGACATCGCTCCCGCTGTTCCATTTGTGATTGCTGTCAGGGGTCGCATGCGCGGTGTAATTCCCCGCATCCGTCCCGGTATTATCGGTAATGGTATAACCCGAACCCGCAGGCACTCCCGTCTGAGCTTTACCGTTATAAGTAAGGGAAACGGCGGCAGGAACTTCTATAGGCGCTCTATCGATGGTGAATGTGTAAGATCCCGTCTTTTGATTGTAATTATTACCGGCAGTGATCTCATACTCTACAGTGTAGCTCCCGGCGTTTGTCCAGGATGGCCTGGTTGCAGAGTACGCAGTTTCGCCGATTTTTCTGTATTTTATGGTGTAGCCGGTCACAGGCTTTGTAACCGTCACCCCGTTTGGCGCAGCAATGGCGCTGCCCGTGTATACTTCACTCTGATCGGCGGCAGCTGCCTCTATATCTGCCTTCTTTATGGACCAGGGTATGTCTCTCTTACCTGTGACATCGCTTCCGCTGTTCCATTTGTGATTGCTGTCGGGAGTAGCATGCGCGGTGTAATTTCCCGCGTCCGTCCCGGTATTATCGGTAATGGTATAACCCGAACCCGCAGGCACTCCCGTCTGAGCTTTACCGTTATAAGTAAGGGAAACGGCGGCAGGAACTTCTATAGGCGCTCTATCGATGGACCAGGGGATGTCGAATGTACCCGTGACATCACTTCCGTAGTTCCATTTGTGATTACTATCAGGGGTTGCATGAGCTATATATCCCCCCGCATCCATTCCGGTATTTCCGGTGATGGTATAACCTGGACCCGTAGGCACTCCCGTCTGAACTTTACCGGTATATGCAGGATTAAAAGGTTGGGGAACACCTATAGCCGCCCTCTCTATAGTAAATGTGTATGATCCCGTCGTTCGATTGTAATTATTACCTAACGTGACCTCATACTCTACAATGTAGTTTCCCGCATTCACCCAGGAGGGCCTTGTTGTCGAGAATGCAGTCTCGCCGCTTTTCCTGTATTTTATGGTATAGCCCAACTCTGGAACTTTCACAGTCACTCCATTTGGAGCAGCAATGGCGTTGCCCGTATAATCAACGCTTTGGTCGGTCGAAACAGCATATATATCTGCCCTCGCTATTGACCAGGGTATATCACGTATACCCGTGACATCGCTTCCGCTGTTCCATTTGTGATTGCTGTCAGGGGTTGCGTGTGCGATGTAATCTCCCGCATCCGTCCCGGTATTTCCGTTGAGGCTATAACCCGAACCGGCATACACTCCCGTCTGTTCTTTACCGTTATACGGAACAATATTTCCGGATGGAACTTCTATCGGCGCTCTGTCAATGGTGAATGTGTAAGACCCTGTTTTTGTTGTATATCCTTCAGCCGTCACCTGATACTCGACCGTATAACTACCCGCATTCACCCAGGAGGGTCTTGTCGTCGAGTACGAAGTCTCACCGCTTTTTCTGTACTTTATGGTATAGCCCGACGCAGGCTTTGTCACCGTCACTCCGTTTGGCGCAGTAATAGAATTACCTGTATAAACTTCGCTCGTATTGGTGACAGATGCTGCGACACAGGGCTCCCACTGAGCGTAAAGATTCAGGACCATATATGTAGTCCTATCCGCATCTGCCGGCTTGTATTCCTCCAGCGTTCCCCCTGTTTTAGCCAGATACTGATCGACATCCCAACCTGCTGAAGTATCATCCGCAAATAATCTCTTATCTCCGGGCTGAAGTTCCTTATCTGAAGACCAGCCCATGAAAGTATACCCGCTTCGATCAGGGACAGTGGCTCCTATACTGCCAACACTGTCATTAACAAGTATGAGGTCCGAAGGAACCGGCGATCCTCCATTACCGTCAAAATGTATCCTGTACTCCACATCCGGGATAGTGCCCTTGAACTGTGAAAAGTCAATATTTGTTGTCCAGTCGGCACCGTTGTTTCCCCCATATGCGATGGTGAGACCGGAAGAAGGAATGTTGAATTTCCCGTAAACAGCTCTGGAAGACCATGCGCTCGGATCGTTGTCATTATCATTGCCGCCTCTACCTACATATTTTGTCTCTTTTGTCTCTGACTGAGTTATTGTTACCTTAGTGAGTTCACTTCCAAAACCGTTTGCAAGTTCAGAGATCCCGGCATCGGGTATGATCACATATTCTCCGCCATCCAGATCATTGATGCCAAACCAGCCTGTCCAGTCGACATGCTTTCCTACGAAGCTGTCCAGATCGCTTTTACTATCCATGGCGTCCTTCGGAGGTTCGCAAACAAACATGGTAAACCTGAGTTCACCGTTCCGGATATACATACAGGGGGTTTTATAACCAATAAATCCTCGCTTATCCGGCTCGTTCCACTCAAACTGATCATTATAGTAAAGGAACCCACCCCTACCGGTACCACCTTCCAGCCAAGGATAAATGACCAGGTCATAACGCTTATCACGATATTTTACTGCAAGAGGATACTTGATATACGTTGAACCGGCGTATGACGTCGTTTTGACGCTCCTGTACCAACGGTGATTATTGTCATACTTTGCATCCTCAAAATCACCGTGATGCGTCATTACTGCACTGGTGGTTTCCGAGCCGTAAAATGTGTAATATTCATTTGTGCCATAAGTTCCATATTTTTCTTTATTCGGTACCCCGCCAATATAGGAACTTCTGTTTAGTTCATTTGAATCATCCGCCGCCTCGGCTCTAATGCCCACGACCATGAACAGCCCGGAAAATGCAAAAAGAAAAACAGAAATAATCAATGCAATCCTGTAAAGGACATGCACCTTAAATTCATTATTTTTAAAATTACCCATAGAGACTCCCCTCCGGATGCAAAGCACAACCAAGCGCAACAAAATTTAACTGTATCTTCCCGGGGGATCGGGTGTTATGAGACTGTTTCAACCCCGAGCCCCGAGTGATACGGAACCTGAGGTGAATCAGGTGATGGGAATCGGACCACATCCAGGGACTGAAATCCGCATAAATACTGCTATCCCACATTTTGTAACCAAATAAATGAGAAAGGAGTATCAGAAGGATGTCTGCCTTCTCTTTCGCCCATCTTTAATACGGTTATTATAATGTACTGCCATTATTTGTCAAGATTCATCCTCTCCACCACTCAGGAAAGCATTTACATCTATCCGAAGTATTGCATCCTCTAAATGATCCACCTTTATTTGACTGTTAGGTCACCCGCCTGACATGGTTGCAATATTTGGGCAGAAACGAATGGGGCGCTTATCGTTTCCTTTACCGATAAGTGAAAATATGTTATTGTTTTGTGTGCTTATCATTACGACGGATGATCGGTGATACATTCGCGTTATTAATTATTTTAATACTGGCGTTGGAGGAGGCTCGACAAACAATATGAATAAGAGTGAATGGACTGAATACAGCATCGAAGAAAATGATAAATATCTGAAAAAACTGAATCAGTGTCATCAGATCATAAGCGATCTGGGGGGGATGGTGATCCTGGGGTATGGATACGAGTATTTTTATTCCGATGATCTGTACTGGAACAGAGATTTATCGGATGGAAAATGGCTTCCTCCCGCAGGAGACTGGGATAATGTGGACTGGCCTGAAGTGATGGACAGAAATGTACCGGATGGGACAAGGTTCGCCTGTGTTCCGGAGTATCTGCTGAAGCTGTGGCAGGAGTGTATTCCTGACAGAATAGAGATCATTGAGAGCAGGGATCAATGGGATTATATCCTTTACACCGATCGGATCGATGAGATGAAGGGAGGTAAGCTGAAGAAATTCAGACAGAGCGCTAATCATTTTCAAAATACTTACCCTGAAGCCTTGGTTATCCCGCTTAAAGAAGAGAATATCCCTGAATTGCTGGCCTTTCATGAAAAGGCTGAAAAAGAGCTTTTGGGGAGAGTCGAAAACGCAGCCGCAGCCAAATTGGAAGATGAAGCAGTACGCAGGATCTTAAAATACTGGGGAGATCCGCGCAGTCATCTTTTTGGCTTTATGATAAAGGTTAACGGAATCATAGCCTCTGCTGCTGTCAATGAGAGGATCAACGAGTTCTCCAGCATCGCGATCTATCTAAAGAATAATTATGACTTTGAGGGTATAAACTCCTATTCCATCCTGATGAATTCTAAGTTAAGCAAGGAGATGGGCATCTTGACCGAGAATATCATGCAGGACGAAGGGGTTGAGAACTTAAGGTTTGCCAAGGAACATTTATCACCCCTTGTATATATCCGCAAATATGAGGTAATTTATAACAGTTCAAAAAAAGTGACGAGACCGGAAGATCCGGATACAGTGCAGACCTGGACCAAGTCTAAAATGAAGCTTACCGTGAAAAATGACGGGCAGGATTACTATTTTACCGCATCCGGGGGGATCACATCGGAAAATGCCGATCTGTTTTTCGACAAAATGATGGAGGCCTGTGATCAGCCGCGGAAGATCAGGCTTGACATGAAAGACCTGGAGTATATGAGTTCCGCGGGATTGAGGGTATTGCTGTCCGTGTTAAAAAAAATAGGAGCAGAGAACTTTGAGATTTGTGGTATCTCTGATTATTTAAAGGAAATCCTGGAAATGACAGGCTATGACCAGATTCTGAATATCTCGGCGGAGGGTCACGACCAGGGAGAATGAGACAGAATGCTTTCGGATTATGAAGCTATGCGGGTTGGGTATCATTGAAAAATCCGTTTCCGGGTGTCGGAGCGGTATTATTCGATCAAGGTCTTAGGCCTGTGGCAGTTCAGAAAGCCTTAAGTGGAAATAAAAAAGGAAGCCCTGTTTTTACCGGCTTCCTCAAAGCAGGTGATGGGAATCGAACCCACCTTACCAGCTTGGGAAGCTGGTGTTCTACCGATGAACTACACCTGCCGGCGCCGTCTTTCCGACGCGCAAGAAGTATTGTAACACTATTGCCCGCTCATGTCAAAGCATATCTTTTCTGCCCCACTTATTTTTTCGCCGAAATGTGCCGCAAACGCATATCAGCGACGACGAGCCAAAGGGGATTGTCGCCTAATCGCATATCAGCGGCGACGAGCCAAAGGGAATTGTCGTCGAAACGCATATCAACGGCGGCGGGAGAGCCCCCGGCCTCCGGCCGGGGTTTGAGTCTCACTTCTTCCACTGGGTCAGGAATCCGAGGACGAAAAGGGCTGCAAATATGATGAGGCATACGTTCTGGGGCCATCTGAAAACCTTGAGCCATATGATCTGGATGGTCAGCGCGCTCCCTAGTCCGGCGCAGAGGGCGGAGGACAGGATCGGCATACCCTTAAGCCCGATCTTCACGGGAATCTTCCCCAGAGCATTGATCAGGAAATAGACCAGAGCGAAGAGCACGCAGGTGACGGCGGCCAGGATCAGTATCCTGAGATTTACCGAATACGGAAGAGCGCCGACTCGCTCCACCGCCTCCATCTCAAGGTAGCTGCCCAGAACCAGGGAAGTGATGGCCGTCATCGCCCTTCTCCCCCTGAAAGTCATGACAATGGCTCCCATGAACATCAGCACGTACAGAACGAACACAAGAAGACTTGTGGGATAAGTGTACATTCCCTCGGGCACTTCCGGCCATTGAAAAACGCTGTATTCCATTTTCACGATCTCCTTTCAACGAACAACTGTCACTTTGATCCATAATATGCTGCAGCGGCGTTTAGAGCCGGATTTATCCACAGTCTGGTCTCTCTGTCGATCAGAGCGTATTCAGACCCGTCGTCCCACCATATTCTGCCTATTCCGTTGTAATTGCACCTTGCAGCGTGATAATTCGTCCATCTGATGCGGGCATCATCGTTATCCTTTGCCTTAGCCCCGTATTCGGACAGTATGACCGAATACCCGCTGCTCCTCAGGCGGAGCATGACCGACAGCCCGTCTTCTATTCCCTCGATGTCCTCCGAAACCTCTGCGCTCCATTCCGCGGTCCCGTTTTCATCCTGGCAGAAGGAGTAGGGCTCATACATATGGAGGGATGCGATCAGCCTCCTGTCCCATTTCCTCTCATCGAGAAAGTCCATCAGGGGCGCCACCGTTTCCCAGGAGGCTTTCCCCGCGTAGGACGTGACCAGGAGGTATCTGTTCTCGTTATTGCCGCCCGTGGCCCTGACAGTGTCCACAAAATCGCCGTTCAGCTCGTTTACAAAGCCCCTGAGCTTCGCGTCTCCGTTCGTCCACTCCATTTCCGAATCTATGAGTCTCGGTTCGTTCATTCCCTCAAAGAGGAGCCGCTCGTCGTAATCCCTGAATTCTTCAGCGATCTGCCGCCAGAGAGTGATGTGCCGGAACCTGATAACGCCGTCGTTTCTCACCACCAGGGATCTCCAGGGCTCGTGGTGGGAATCTATTATCACATACAGTCCGGAATCCAGGGCCATGTCCACTACTTCGTGCACTCTCTTCATCCAGACCGGATCCACGTAATACCCGTCGTCCACATGGTCTCCCCAGGATACAGGTATCCTCACGGTCCTGAAGCCGCCGGCATAAATGGCGTCAAAAAGCTTTGGGGTGATCTTCGGATTCCCCCAGGCCTCTTCACAGCTCTCTCCGTTTCGGGACAAAGTACCCTTAAAGCCCGTTACATCAAGTGAATTCCCGACATTTATCCCGGGGCCCATCTTTTCAACGAAGCGCTGGGTTTCCCCGGTATCTTCCGAAAGAAATCCGATGGCGTAATATCCCACGACTCCCACTATGGCCAGAGAGACGACCAGAAGTCCTATGATCTTTAATACATACAAAAAGGTCTTCATGCTCCCTTTCCATCCTCATTCCAGAAGGACATGTCGTTAAACACCTGTTCAGCCTTTTTGGTCTTCTTCCTTGCGCTCCTCTTCCTCTCCTGCTCCGCGTTCTTTTCATGCTCCACAAGGAACTCAAGGACCTCGTCCGCGGTCTCTTCGTTGTCCATTATATCTTCCAGATTCTTCACGGCGTAGAGCTTCCGTCCTGTCCTGAGCATGCGTTCATATTCAAGTTCAAACACCGTGTTCTTGCTGAAGGCCACGTGCATGGAGGAAAGCTCGGGCGCATCCTCGGAAAGGGTGAAATAAGCGTAATTGAAATCGTGGACCATGATCTTATTTCCCTTTACTTCCTTGCAGGGGACCTCTATATCCAGCACTACTCTGGGATAGCATCGCTTCTGGTAGAACGGCGCGGATACTCTCTTTTTCATGTTGAGTCTCAGGTCGTCGAAGGAGCCTGCGTCGTTTCTTATCACTACCGGGAGGGTGGGGATCCTGTCGTACAGGATCATAAGCCAGTCGTCCCTTCTCCCGTGGAAATCAGTGATCTTCATGGAGTAGAGCCAGTCTCCGTCGTTACTCTGTTTCACATACACCACCACCGCGGACAGCACCACATAATATTCCTGGAAGGCTATTCCAACGTTTATTGGCTCGCCTTCCTTCATGTAATAAGGCTTGTCCATCCTGACCGAGAGGCCGGATTCGGAGATGTCGGAGGTCATGCAGTCCACGTCCCCGTTATCCAGGGAGCACACGGCAGCTTCTTTTACATTCGCCCTCTCCTCGGACCTGTGCTGCACCCTTCCGTTCACGAAGAACAGGCACATCACCAGGAGGAAGAGGTTGTACACAAGCCAGAACAGCACCACCACGGGAGTCAGCGAGGATGAATTGAACATGCTGACTATACAGTTGATTATACCGAAAATGGAAATGACTATCAGGAACAGGAAAGGCACCATGTGCAGCACATTTCCTCCCTTGTCGGCGGTCTTCTTCTTGTCCTTATTTGTCACCTTGAACACCCTCAGCGAGATGCCGAAGGTCTCCATTATCACCGGCAGCAGCAGGAACGGGAAGAGCGCCGTCTCATATATGCTGGTCCACTTCGTGGTCCTCACGTTGTGGGACAGCATCTTCAGCGAGATGTTGGAGGATATGTACATGGGCAGCCAGAACAGAAGGATCTGGGGCAGAGTACACTTGAACACCATGTATCCGAAAGTGGCGTAGATTATGGGCGACATGATGTAAATGAAGCGCTTGAGGGGCGCATACCAGTACCAGACCGAAGCCCAGTAATTCATCTTCTGCGCAAAGGAGAGATTTTGGGAGGTATAGATGTGAAGCTTTCTCCCCGTAGCGATGACGCCTCTGGCCCATCTGACCCTCTGCTGTATCAGGTCTCCGAGGGAATCGGCGGCAAGGCCGGAAGCCAGCGTCTCACCCGTTCCCAGGGACACATACTGCTGTTCCTCAATGAGTATGCCCGTGGCAAAGTCCTCGGTGATGGCGTCCGTATAGAATTTGCCGGCATCCATCAGAGCCTGTCTCGAGATCAGTGTATTTGAACCGCCGTAGATGACGGAGTTCGTCCTGGTCCTGGCCACCTGGATATCCTTGTAGAAATAGTCCTGTTCATCCGGTATACGGTTTTCCGAAAAGAGGTTGAACTGGAACATATCGGGATTGTAAAAGCTCTGAGGGGTCTGAATGAAACCGAGCTTTATCTTATCCTCCTCTTCCCTGTCCTCATTTCTCAGGTCCGCGTCTATGAAGTAAGGCATGGTCTTCATGAGAAAGTCGCTCTTGAGTATCATGTCCGCGTCAATGGTGACTATGTAAGGCGATGAACTGTGGTCCAGAGCATTGTTCAGGTTTCCGGCCTTCGCATGCTCGTGCTTTTCCCTTGTGAGATAGGTGACCTGACGCCTGGCGGCCAGCTTCGCCATCTCGTCCCTGTTGCCGTCGTCGCACAGATAAATATGGACCTTGGATCTGTCCGGATACTTGAGATGCTTGCAGGCGTTCAGCGTCTTGTCGATGATCTCCACACCTTCGTTGTAGGTGGGCACGAACACGTCCACATCGGGGAAGAGTTCCCGCGGTACCTCAGGCAGGGGATAATCCCTTACATTGAACATGTTCAGGTAATGAACGAAAGCCTCCACCATTCCCAGCACCTCCACGATGAAGAGGGATGAGCTTGCGATGATGGACACGATGCCGAAATCAAAGGGTATGGTGAAGAATATCCTCCAGATCAGGTATACTGTCGTAAAGAACATGTTTATGAAAAACCATATCTTTCCCCTGAGATCCAGGAGAGTCGTTTTTAACCTGCTTTTCTTTTCTTCCTGAGTCATTTTCTTTTCCCTCATCTGAAGTAATTGAACGCGTCATCATTTATATTGTACGGATAGGTCTCTATAACAATGAGATCGTATGTGTCCTGCATTACCGTCTGTCCTATATCCGTTACATCCGAATCCTCAAGGGACCATATGGCGTCTATCTGCCCGCAGCCGGGAGCCAGGAACGAGATCACCGGCGAAAAATACGAATCCCTTATAAATAATACCTTCGGCCTGTCCGGGTGATCAAGGTTTTCTATGTGATCCAGATAGTTAAGTCCGTTCAGATACAGCGAGTAATACGAATCCGAATACACATCCTTGCTGAGGAACACATCCACATGCATAAGGGACTCGATGTAAGGCCCGTACTTGTGTTCCTCATAACCCGCGGCGTTCCTGATGCTCCTCCTGTCGAAATTGCAGTCATATCCGGGCCACATGACCGTAAATGACTCCCTGTCGGTGAAACCCAGTCCCGCTCCCCTTCCCATGGAGCCGAACATCACGTCGTCATACCTCTCTATCCTGTAATACCTTTTATCCGTCGTCACGTTTTCCGGATCCAGGTCGATATCGAACCTCTCCTTTAACGTATCGTTCAGGATACCCGCGCATTTAAAAGCGGCGGGTATGGTCCAGTGATGGTCCGTTTTGAAAAACGCGTCCTCATACCGCATCCCGTCAAAAAGCCCCACATTCCTGAGGTCCAGGGTATCTATGCCCAGACGGTTCAGGTTCATGATGAGTTCATCAGTCACGGGATTGGGGTCATTTATAGGGGTGCCCGAAGGAAGCACGGTCTTCCCGGGAGTGTACTTCGACGGAGTGACGACGTAGATCACCTTCGTGCCCTTTGACGCCACGGAATCCTTCAGCCTCCTCACTCTTTCTGCGTAACCGAAGACGTCCTTTTCCTCATCCCTGAAAAACGCCGCATACTGAAGGTATCCCTCGGAATCCTTGAAATACTTGAAATCATTTATCTCATGCTTTCCCTGAAGCCTTGCATACCTGCCGTTCAGCCACAGCAGATCCTTTGAAAACAGGAGGTTATCATTTACCGCGCTCTCGCACTTCTGTACAAGCGCGCTCCCGAGAGATATCCAGTAGAGGATCTCGTTCTTTCCCTCCCTGTCCTTTCTGTCGTAGTATTCCACCGAGCTCACCAGGTTTTCGGCGATGGGCACCGCGTTGACGCTGATGTTCACCCCCGCATAGCAGAACAAAAGCATCAAGAACAGCGCGGCAAACAGGTACTTCCTGGTCATGTACCATTCGATCGCGTTGCTCTTTTCGATATTCTTTTTTCTGTTTTCTATCTCGCTTCTGTCCATTTTTCCTATCGGTTACCCGGTCCGCTCTCCCCCTTCCTCAGAAGTTGAAATAAATGAACGGGTTGTAGCTTCCGCTTGACAGGCTCGCCAGAGCCAGGGCAAATATAAGAAGCAGGGCCGGCGCATAGAGCACGTTTATCACCTTTGACCTGATCTTTTCCGGATGGTCGTAGGCGTATTTCTCGGCTATCTGACCCACCGGCATGCAGAACAGCACTCCCAGAGTCAGCTGAAGCCAGTTCTCCCGGAGGAGCAGCACACAGAGGTCGGAGTAAAAGCCGTTATTATTAAGCGCAAACATGTTCCCGAAAAATCTCCCCGCCTGATACAGGGAATCCGCCCTGAAAATGACCCAGGCGAAATTGATTATCAAAAGGGAATACAGATGTCTGATCCAGGGTTTCGTGGTTTCCGAAGGAAAGTCGAAAAACCTCTCCGCCAGCTGCACCAGGAAATAGAACATCCCCCAGAATATGAAGGTGATATTCGCTCCGTGCCATATGCCCGTAAGCAGCCAGACCACAAATATGTTCCTCACCATATAGTCCTGATTCTGTACCCTGTTTCCGCCGAGAGGAATGTACACATACTCCCTGAACCAGCTTGTGAGGGATATGTGCCACCTGCGCCAGAAATCCGAGATGGAGTCGGCTATGTAGGGATAATTGAAGTTCTCGGGGAAGCGGAACCCGAATATGGCTCCGAGACCTATGGCCATATCCGAATAAGCGGAGAAATCGTAAAAGATCTGCAGTGAATAGGCGATGCTCCCGAGCCATGCCAGCATGGCGGGCACGGCGTACCTGTCGGAGCCTATTGCAGACAGCGTAAATACGTGATCGGCTATGGCCGCAAAAGCGTTTGCAAGAAGCACCTTTCTGCCAAGCCCCGTGACAAATCTGCATATCCCGAGGCTCACGCCTCTCACGCTGGATCTCCTGTCCCTGATCTGATCGGAGATGGTGCGGTACTGGATTATGGGACCTGCCACCAGCTGCGGGAAAAACGCGATATAGAGGCCCACATTAAAGGGATTTTCGGCATCCGTGTCCCCTCTGTACACATCCACCACGTAGGACAGAGCCTGGAAGGTGTAGAAGGAAATACCGATGGGAAGGGTCAGTGTGGGCACCGTAACCGGGAATCCCGCTGCGGTGATGATCCCCGCCACGAACCCCAGATATTTGAAGATAAAAAGTGAAGCCAGGTTCAGGGCCACGGATATCCATAGGATGATCAGCTTCGTCTTCTGTTTCTGCGCCCTCTCCACCCGGTAGGCCGCAAAAGAATTCAGCAGGATGGAGGCTATCATGAGGAACACGTAGACCGGCTCGCCCCAGGCGTAGAACACCAGGCTCATCAGCAAGAGCCAGACATTCTGAAGAGTCCTGGAAAACGACAGGAGATAATAGACCAGGATCGTCAGAGGGAGAAAATATAAGAGAAATACCAGACTCGAAAACAGCATTTATTTTCTCCCCACCATCACCAAAGGTACAAAAAACAGCACCGCCGCCATGGCCAGGACCGCAAGATTAGCCACATTGCCGGTAGTGTCAAACACGGTCAGTTCTTCAAGCTCCCTGATGTCAGGCCCCATCGCGGCGCCGTGTTTATGCAGATAATTCTTTATGACAGATATTTCATCAAAATAATGCTTGGTCATCCTCTTCAGCGCATAACCGTCCCTCAGATCATCCTGAAGGTAATAATTGCCAAGATTCATTCCCGAATCATCCAGATAATCGGCTTCCCACCTGTACCACTCCCTGACTCTGGCAGACTTGAGATACTCTATCGCTTCATCCATCACCGCATAAACGTGTTCCTCGGCCAGGGTATCCCGCCTGAGCACGTTGTATTCCTTTTCAAGCTGTCTCACAAACTTGAGATCCAGGGTCAGCCTGTCAAAGAGAGGCTTTGTCTGGAAGGCGAGATCCTCGGTATGCATGGCCTCGGCGAAATAATTGTCCATGGCCTGGTCAAAATCCCACACCGGCCCCATCCTGAGCCTTCCCCGTTCCGGCTTGTACATGTAGGTTGAGTGATTGCCGGCGTCATAATTTCCGAAATATTCATTCAACAGGAAGTAGTCGGCAAAGCTCTGCACGTCTATATATTTATCATAGGTCTCATAGACCCTGAAGGTGTCGGAATAAAGGACCTTCTCCACCCTGGAATAATCCTCTTCGATAAACTTCTTTATCTTCTCGTCGAATCTCTCTTTTCCCGGGTACTTCACCCCTATCCATTCCGGAGAATAACCGTTGAGCCTGCCCCAGGTATCCAGCATGGGGTCAAAGGAGGTATATCTGTCACGCCTTATCAGGTAGCTGGAATAATCGTCCGCCTGGTGGTAAGGCTCTATATTGACCCTTGTCCTGCCTCTTGACACCGACTCCGTGAGCAGCAGGACTCCCTGGTAAATAAAGGAGTCTCCCTCCCTGGTCACCACTTCGCAGAACTCGCAGTCCGGAGCCGTGTCCATGACTTCCGCGCAGATCCTGTAGGCCAGATAATTCCTCAGCATGCTCTTGTCGGCCATGGAGCCGTTCAGCACCCAGTCGGCGCCGTCCCCCATTCCAAGGAGGCTCAGCTCGTTCTTAAGCCCGTCCTCTTTTACCAGCTTGATGAGATACTGCTTTTTGTCGTAGGAATAGGAGGTGTGGCCTCTCAGCTTTATCCTCATATCGGACCGGAACGCCGGGGCGTCTGTCAGCTTGTTTTTACCGGTTCCCGTATCGATGACAGCGATCCTTCCCGTGGTATAAGGGTCGGTATCGTACACTATCTCCTCGCTCCCCGTAAATTTCTTGTAATCCGGCAGTTCCCCGTCGATATCCAGTACTATGATGGGCAGGTTCGTGGAAAAGCCGTCAAGGACGTGAAAGTCACTGGCGATGTACTTCAAAGGATCCTCCCCCGACATGTCCGGCAGATATTCGTGGAAGCTGTGAGGAATGGGCGTATTGCGGCTCATGTGGACCACATACAGATACCTCAGGAACAGGGACATGGCGAGACACGAAGCGCAGGTAAAAAATATGAGCAGTCTTGTCTTCGTCCTGGTCAATTTACTGTGTGATCTCCGTATCCTGCATGACCGCGCTGGCGGACCTCACGCCATCCATCTGGGAGAGAAGGGGCGCGAGCTTGCCGTTCTGCTTTTCAACCGAGTTAAGTTTCTTTCCGGACACCTGGTAGATGATCTCCGTCACCCCGTCCTTTGAGGTGTTCTGCATCTTGAGGACCTGCTTGCCGCTGAACAGATCGTTCATCCTCTCGTGCACCACATCCGTAACGCCCGTATCCATCCTGATCACCACCATAACGCACTCCGCGTCATGTATCACGCCGAAGATAGCCAGGAACGCAAATAAGACCACGCTCCCTATGGCCGCCACCATGTAATCCGAGACGCCGCAGCATATTCCTACTGCTATACACCAGAAAATATAGGCGGTATCCCTGGGATCCTTGATCGCCGTCCTGAACCTGACAATGGACAGAGCACCCACCATACCGAGTGAAAGAGAGATGTTATTTCCTATGACGTTCATGACCAGTGTCGTTATGAGGGTCAGCATCACAAGAGAAATGTTGAACTTCCGGCTGTACACAGGTCCCGAAAACGAGATCCTGTAGGAAATAAAAATGAGCACCGAGATAGCTGCGGCTGCGGCGAAATTCAAGAGCACGGTCTCCAGCGTCAGAGCGCCCGCCTGATTGATCAGAAGATCATAAATCTGTTGTTTCATTCTCACCCTCCTGTTATCGTTTCTTTATCTGATGATCCCCGCAAACGGACCCTGCGGTGATATACCGGTCACGGCCGTTCGGCGTAAAGTATCAGAGTTACGTATCTACCGCCTTCCGTGTCTCGTCACGGTCCTGGCAGTCACATATTTGCTGTTTGACACCTGCTGGGCGCCGCACCTTTTGATCACCTGGCGTATGAATGACATCAGCACCCCGCTGAACTTCACCTCCATTGTGATGGAGCCCGTATCCCCCACCGGCCAGTAGACTGCGCTTTTGTCAAACAGATTCAGGTTCGACTCGGAAGAGCACAGCTCCGTATCAAAAGTGACTCGCGTCTCCGAATACTCGGAGAGAAATGCGATCCTCCTGTACACCACCACGCATTTGGGCCTGTACAGATTTGTGAACATCCTGAGGTAGAGCTGCTTCGGAAAATCTCCCGGCCTGTCCAGAAGGAGCCCGTACTCTCCCTCCTGTATCCTCTCAGCCTCTTCCCTGGTCAGGATGACGGAGCGCTTCCTCTGCTGCTTTCCCGTCTTTTCCTTCAGTTCAAGCTTCAACGGGCTTTGAGGGGCATCATAGGTTCTGAGCCTGATCTTTCTTCTCACGTCAAGTCCGTCAAGCTTATCCATGAAATCGGAATCATCCGGAGTATCGAAATACAGGGACTTGATCACGTAACCTTCGTCCCCTCCGTTGGGATCGAGCCTGAGCACCTCGGAGAGTTCCGACCTCATGCGGGCGGCAGAAGCCTCATCCACTATGTATTTAAGTTCGCGTCTGAGTACCTCAGGCAAGGTTTCCTTCCTTTCCCTCTGCCTTGGACGCCTCTGCAGAAGATGCCTCCGCTGCGGGTCCCTCCGCCTTGGGCGTCTCTGCCTTGGGCGTCTCCGCTGCGGATGCCTCTGCCTTGGGCGTATCTGCGGAAGATGCATCCGCTGCGGGTCCCTCCGCCTTGGGCGCCTCTGCCCCGGACTCTTCTGTCGATGCAGCGTCCATTGCTACAGTATCTGTTACCCCGGCGGTATCTGCCGGCCCGGCAGCATCTGTCGCAGCTTTCCCGGCGGTCGATGCCATAGCTGCCCCGGCGGTCGCTGCCATAGCTGCCCCGGCGGTACCTGCCGCAGCCCCCGGCCTGACATCCGGGGTCTTATTATCATTTCTGTGCTTCCTGTGTTCCTTCTCTTCCCGCTTTCTCTGCTTTTCTTCCTCTTCCTTCCGCCTCTCCTCAACGGTCTTCAGCTTGATCAGATCGTCGTAGGTATTGTAGGTCATC
>JAEELB010000161.1 GCA_016288705.1 Lachnospiraceae bacterium
AATAAATGTGACTTGTCTTTACTTAAGACGTGAATGCGGAGAAATGACACTCTTCTGAGACCGATCCGATCACCTCTCCCCAAGCCTTCTAGCGTAAAACCTGAAAGCACGGCACATAAGAGGATGGGTGAAATCAAAGAATATCTCCTGATGCTCCAATTGGGTAATCCGGACAAGTGAATCTGTGACATATATCCTGATCTTGTTAAAGGGAACTGCTATTTCCTATTGCTAATTGTCAATAGTATCTTGTACTTTTTCTTGTGGAAATACCCGAAAACTGCTCTAAATGCAGGCATAAAAAAAGGACCGGATTTTGCTCCGATCCCTTAATAAAGAAGTATATGATTATTTTAGAATCTGCCATAGAGGATACTGTCTTGATCCCTCACGCTTAATATATCCTTTGTCCTTAAGTGAATCCAAAGCTCTTTGAACAGTTCTCACAGTTTTGGATATTTTTTCAGATATTTCCTCTCTGGAAGAATCCGGTTTCTGCTTCAAAATTGCATATACCGCCTTCTCTGTTCCATTTAAAGCGACATCCAAAGTGACATCCAAAATGTCATTTTGAGTGTCACTATGAATTTGATTGCGATAGAGAATAAACTTAAAGCCATTCCTCGTGTTCTCATACGAATACTTCACTTTTGCGTCTTTACACAAACTATCTATTCTTTTGAATCCACTTCCGAACTGTTCTATTCTCTTGCAGAGATACAGCATCTTTGAGATTGTATCGTTTCTTAGTTCAGATTCATGATGTTCCTTGATATACTCCTCCGGCATATATTTGCTGGCATAATCTCCCGGGCTATATATAGTTATCATTCCCGGATGAATACAAATCTCGTGATGCGTTCTTCCTCCATAAATTGCATGTGCAAAGCTATTTGCAAGAACCTCTCTTATAACAGCAGCAGGGATTTCCGGTATTTCGTCCCGTTCCATCTTATTTATTTCCACTCGCCAGCGAATATTTTTAAAAATATACTCCTCGGCTTTGTCTAAAAGCCTGATAATATTATCTTCAAACAATTCCATGTCGAGAATTGTCAGCTTTTCATCTGTTGCAAACACTCCCACCTTCAAAGATATTGGGTGCGTACTTCCAAATAACGCCTCGCCTGCATTGGTCAAATAATTGCCCTGTATAAGCCCAAATCTGTTAAGAATTATAGGGGTATTATATTTGCCCTTCGGAAGTCTGGCTGCCTCTACAGCTCTCTGCCAAAAGGTTTTTACGGCGGATCTATCCACCTTATCAGCTTCTGCCGTGGATCTATCCATCTCCCACTTTGTACGGTATTTATTTGCCTCGAAGAAAACCTTTAATTCCTCCGGTGCTACTTCCCGATCTTCATCTGCTGTTCGCAGGTAGTATCTTCCGGCCGCAGAATACGGTGTATTATCCCCACTGAACTCAACCTTTATCAGATGTTTCCCATCAATAATCTCCTCGTTGATTACAGGGTAGATTTGGGGCTTGATATTATCATATACGGCTCTTGATACATCTCTCAATGAAGATTCCGAAACGTCCTGACCTGCAACATCACCATTGGGTTTGACACCAAAATATAATGTTCCTACCCCGTGCTTATTCAATATAGACGCTATGGAAATCATCGCTGCCTTCATCTCACCTGTTGTCTTTTTAAATTCCAGCGTCTCGGTTTCCTTGCCAAGATTCATATTTGCGTCACCTCTCTGTTATAGTGACATCATTATATCTCTAAGTGACATTTTTGTCACTATGATTTTTTAATATTGGCATCAGTTTTCAGCACTCTTTTCAGTTTCTGTGCGAAAGTCTGCCCCTGCTCCTTAAAATGCAGACTGGCGACATAAGGATCACTCCGATCCCTGGAGGTATCGCTTTTCAATAAAGGGACGACCGTAGCGTATCGGAGGTCGGGCTTCCTTTTCAAGTGAGATGCAGCCATCAAACAGATAGTGTAACGTGCAACCGTGAAATATTTTAAAGACCCGAAATCCGCTTAGAAAGCGGCTTGCGGGACTTTTTTCATCAAAACACTGTCAAAGACAGGATTTTTTCAACCACTATATCCGGTGTGTATTGAAAGGAATGGCACAACATATACTGCCCGGCATATCTCCATGGAGGAGGACAGGACTGTATTGATAAGGGACGCTCCTGTTGACAGTTTATGGGCGAAAAGCTATGCTATACGGCGTTCACTGAGAATCATGACCATTGATCGGAGGAAAAGTATGATGAAAAAGAAAATAGTGTTGTTCGTTGCGGGAAGCGCTCTTCTGCTCTCCGCCTGCGGCTCCGCAGCTACCCCTTCCGCCGCCACGGAACCGGCTGCCGCCATCGAGTCCTCTGCGGCAGAAACCGCTGCCGCCTCTCAGGAAGCGGGATCAGCCGCTCCCGGAACAGAGAGCGCCGCTCCGGAAAGCGAAAGCAGTCCTTCCGGCGGTGAAACGAGTGAGTTTAAAGAGGTGGCCCCGGACGCAGACGGCAGGATATCCAACGGTTTCTTTTCCATTACCATGCCAAAAGACCTGAAGGGCACTTATACAGCCCTGTGCAACGACAGTGACATCGAGATTTACGACAAAGCGTGCAGGGATGCGGGTTTCGGAGGCTTTGTCTTCGGAGCGTGCATAACCGACGACTACAGTAAATACGGCGGTATGCGGAAAAAGATCGGGGAACTCACCGGCAAGGACGGAAAGTTTTATCACGTTCTTATTTCCGAGCCTTCCGATGTTCAGTGGGATTATACAAAAATCGATGAAATGCCGGCGACCTACAAGGCGCTCATGGATCAGCAGGACAATGTCATCGGCACCCTGACCGCCGATGAAGGAGGAAGTTATACGGCCGGTGCCGGGACAAAGGGGGCTGACATTTACGGCGATCTGGTAAAGGACATGATCGAAAAGATCCGGAACGCAAAGGATTCAAACGAACTGGAGACGGAGGATCTGAGCCCCGTCTACTACGCCATGACCCAGGGAGCGAATCCCAGGGACCCCATGAAGGACATCGGCGCAGCGTATGTGGATATCAACCTGGACGGAGTGGACGATATGCTGGTAGGGGATATCAGTTCCCGGGAGATATATGACATCTACACATCCGTAAACGGAAAGCCCGCCCATGTGGCCAGCGGGCACTGGAGGGATTACTACAAGGTCTACAATTCCTTCGTTTCCGAATACACCCTTGAAGGAGCCGGGATCACGACCATCTACGAGACCAGTCTCCTTCCCAACTCCACGGAGCTGTTTTCCCAGTACGCCGTCAGGCTCGACGAGACGGATGAAAAGAACCCCAAATACTATGAGTCGTACGATGTGGAAGCCGATGAATGGGAAGAGGTGGACAAAGAGGAATACGACTTCCGCCTGAGCCTCATAGAAGAGGACAGCAGCTCCATCGTATATGATCTCACTCCACTGGGAGAAATGTGAGCTGCGGCCCTGTTCCGGGGCTCCGCTGACATAAGGGGCCATCAGGGCCCCAATTAGATCAAGAAAAACGGTTTGTCAATTTTTCTCATCACAGAAAGTTGACAAACCTTTTTTTTATTGTTATACTTCCCCCTGATCTTCGGGAGGAGACAAATGAACACAAAAGATCAGATCGCGCTTATGCTGGAGCAAAACGGTGACAGGTTTATTTCCGGAAGCGCCCTGGCAAAGAGCCTCGGGCTCACAAGGGCTGCCGTCTGGAAATGCGTGTCCGGGCTTTCCGGCGACGGATACCGGGTGGAGAGCACGCACCGGGGATACAGGCTGGGTCCTGAAAGCGACGCTATAAGCGGGAACAGCATAAGGACTTACCTTGGGGAGTACGCTTCCGTATTCGATCCGGAGGTGTTCAGGGAGATCTCCTCCACCAACAGTTATCTCAAGGAAAAGGCTTCGGAAAGCCTCCACGGCGGGGAAAATACAGTGAAGACCTGGCACACGGTCATAGCCTCGGCCCAGACAGCGGGCCGTGGGAGAAAGGGCAGATCCTTCATTTCTCCCGCGGGAACGGGGCTGTACCTGAGCGTGCTGCTCCGTCCGAAGGTTGAAGCCGCTCTCGCTGCCAGGATCACCACGGCTGCTGCGGTAGCCGCCTGCCTCTCGATAGAAGCCTGCACTGAGGAAAAGCCTCAGATCAAGTGGGTAAACGACATCTACCTCCGGGGAAAGAAAGTCTGCGGGATATTGACGGAAGCCTCCGTCGGCCTCGAATCGGGGGGACTTGACTGGGCGGTCATGGGGATAGGTTTCAACGTCTACGAGCCGGAAGGCGGGTTTCCGGAGGAACTCCGGGAAACGGCAGGCCCCATAGCCACGGAAAGGAGCCGGGACTTAAGGAGCCGGATCGCGGCGGCGTTTCTTAAGGAGTTCTACCGGATATGCAGCGATATTCAGGGAGCAGATCTTTCTGAAGAATACAGAAAACGCTGTTTTCTGATAGGGAAAGAGATCAATGTCATATCGGGAGACAAAGTGACTCCCGCAACCGCGCTGGACGTCGACAGGGAGTGTCATCTGATGGTCCGTTACGCCGACGGTTCAACGGAATCCTTATCATCAGGCGAGGTAAGCGTGAGACCCATTGACAAGACGATCGAGCAGGGCGGAAGCCCCCTACCCGATGCCACACAGGAAAGGACAGAATGAAAATGAAAACAACAGATCTCGTATACACAGCTTTAGGCGCGGTACTCATCGCGGTGTGTTCCTGGGTGAGCATACCTCTTACGGTGCCCTTCACCCTTCAGACCTTCGCGGTCTTCTGCGTTCTGGAGCTTTTGGGAGGAAAGAGAGGGACCCTCTCCATAATAGTATATATTCTGCTGGCGGCCATAGGAGCCCCCGTGCTCTCGGGCTTCAAGGGCGGTATAGGGGCTCTCCTCGGAATGACCGGAGGCTACGTGCTTGGGTTTGTTTTCATAGGAGCCATCTACCGGTTCAGCGGAATGTTCTTTGGGAACGCCCTCCCCGTAAGGGCGGGAGCCATGATCATGGGGCTCGCCGTCTGCTATGCATTCGGCACGGCCTGGTTCATGACGGTGTACGCCCGCCAGACAGGCCCCATCGGCGTCGGTCAGGCTCTTTTATGGTGCGTGATACCCTTCATCATCCCCGACCTCCTGAAAATGGCGCTGGCTGTCCTTCTTTCCTCAAGGATCCGTAAAATGGGGGTTCTGAAGGCAGAAAGCTGAAGACTGTCAGTTGCTTTTCCAGACCACGATGTTCTTTCCGTGCTGTTTTCCGTAGTACATGCGCTCGTCAGCGACTTTAATGATATCATCGGGCTCCCGGTAGGAGTCCTTATTTTCCTCAAGACCGACGGTGACGGTGGTGAATATACGGTTATTGAAGAACAACGTCGGACTTGCTTCGACGCTCTTCCTCAGGTATTCCGCCTTTTCCAGCGCAACGGTCATATCGTGATCCTTCATGAGGATCACGATCTCCTCACCGCCCCATCTGCAGATATTGCATCCGTGCATTTCCTTCTTTATCATTCCCGTGATATGCCTGAGCACCTCGTCTCCCGCTTCATGTCCGTTGGCGTCATTTATCCGTTTGAAATTGTCTATGTCGCAAAAGGCGATGCAGAAATGCGCATCGTCCTTCTTCATGAGCTCCTCCAGCAGGGGCATGAAGCCGCGGCGGTTCAGAAGCCCCGTAAGGGCATCCTCCCGGGCATCCGCCGAAAGCTGTTCATTTCTCTGTTCCAGACTTTTGACCTGTACCTCGCTGGCGTAGATATACAGGAAATTGTAGAAGATCGTTGAGAACACCATCATAAAGGATGAAAAGAACACCAGTGTGATCCTGGAGGCAGGATCCAGTTCAAAAACGGGCCGCGCTTCGTAAAATGACAAATAAAGGTACACGAATACGCCGAAATTGATCACGAGCATCAGCACAACGCTCCACCTGGCCCAGCCCTTGAACAGAAAGGTTCCGAAATAGATGATTATGGGCACTATGGAAAACAGGAAGCAGTAGGTTCCGCACCGGAGTCCGAGATAATAGGTTGAAATGACCGTATAACAGGTGACCTCCAGGATAATGCTCACGTAAACAGGCATGATGTGGCCGAGTCTGCAGAGCAGAAAACAGAAGGCGTACACGGTGACGCTCAGGATGTTGAACTGGACAAGGGGCGTGACGCCGAATGCGAGCATCATGAACAGAAGCGTTGCGTGCACAAGGCACATAACGCCGGCGGTGACCATGAATCCGTTATGGACGAGAAAATGCATCGTCTGATCTATTATTTGACTGACAGTATCTCTGCCGTTCTTTTTCAATCTCATTCTCCCTAAAGGACTTATGGCGCTGTAGTTTGGGAGCCGCCCGCAAAGTACGCGTCTATCCCGTTTGCTATGCCCTGGGCGATCTTCTGCTGATAATCATCCGTTGCCATTTTGAGATCCTCCTCGGGGTTTGACATGTATCCCATTTCCACTATGGTGACCGGAACCTCGGACCAGTTTATGCCTGTCATGGAATCGGTCTCCCATACATATTCTTTCCTGGCACCTGTGGCGGCCACCATCCCGTTCAGCACGCAGTCCGAAAGGAGCCTTGATGCCGCGTAGATCCCGGAGCAGTACGGGCTGGATTTTGTGGGACAAATGGTCATCATGCCGTTATGTCCGGGATCATTGGAGCCATTGGCATGGATCCTGACAAATGCGTCCGCCTTCGCGCTGTTTGCGATAGCCGCTCTCTCCCTGTTGCTCATATTTACATCATGACTGTCCCTGATCATTATGACGCTGTAGCCCTTTCCCTCAAGGATCGTCCGGAGTTTCCGGGATACCATCAGATTGAGCTCATACTCATTAAGGCCGCTGGTTGTCCCCCGGGTGCCCGAGGACACTTTGGCCTTCATTTCCGATGATCCCGGACCCAAAGGCTCTTTCTCATTATTCCCCTTCCCCTGATGTCCGGCGTCTATGGCCACCGTACGAGTCCCGGGAGTAACGAATGTCCCGGGCAGCGCGGTCATGTCCGCTGCGGAAGTATCAGCCGGGGCAGGATCCTGTCCGGGGGCGGATCCAGTTTCGGATCCCTCTTCATTTTCCTCCGAAAAGGTTTCCGCAAATGAAGCCTGATCCTCCTCA
The DNA here is from genome assembly GCA_016288705.1 of Lachnospiraceae bacterium. Lineage (GTDB taxonomy): Bacteria > Bacillota > Clostridia > Lachnospirales > Lachnospiraceae > JAEELB01. The sequence goes on from JAEELB010000161.1 coordinate 7,119, forward strand.
TACTGAGGCCCAGCATCCGTTACGGCAAAGGAAGCTGTATCATCTGCATCCGTGGGCTCAGAATCAGTTTCCGAAGGATATACTATTTCCTCAACGACAGGCGGAGCAGGTCTCTCAGCGTCGGCTCCCGCCCCGCAGCCAAAAATGCAGCTGCAGGCCAGCAATATACACAATAAAAGGCATATTCTCCGCGCCTTCATTCTATCAGTCCTCTATTTCTCAACACTTCCTCCATGGTCTCAAACCACAGAGCGGTATCTTCGTTGTCTGACCGGAACTTAAGAAGTCTGTTTAAATAACCCTGCTCCTTCATTATCCTGATGCTTTCCGGATACACGAGTTCATAGACAAGGCTGATATGTCCGGTCAGATGATCCATGGGAGTCTTTCTCACGGAGCGAAGGACTGCGTGACCTTCCATGAACCCCTGCCTTACTTCCGCGGTGACGGCTGATGACTTCAATTCTTCGGTCGAAACATTATAGATGTCCTCAAGGGGAGTATCAAAATTGACCCTGAGTATGTCTATCTTGTCGGCGTCCCTTAAAATGTGGCAATAGGATTCGCAGACACCTGTGATATCCCCGTCTATCCGGAACCGGTTGTGATTTCTTATGGACGTTTCGAGGATGTATCTGCAATCCTCATCGAAACTGCCGTAAGGATCCAGAAGCCCGTCCACGAAGAGAAGATCCGCCCCGAAAGAAGCGTGATCCACGGACTGCGCATCGGAAAACGTGCCATATCTCCGGACCTGCTCAAACCGCCCGATATCATGGAGCATACCGGAAAGCCAGGCCAGTTCCGGATCCGTGCCGGGAACGGTCCGGGCGATCCTGTCGCACAGATCCGCCACCCGGTAGGTATGATCCGTCTTCAGTCTGATCTTCGGGTCCGACGGATCATATCGGTCCGTATACGCCGCAAAGGTCTGCTTTACCTTTTCACGATCTATCTGATACATATCAAAACATGTCCATTCCCGTTTCAGGACTCCGGCACCGTGACGTACTCTTCAAACATGGTGCGTATCTCTTCCCTCTGCTTATAGCATTTCTCCCAGTCAACGGGGATCATGTTCTCAAGCAGCTGCTTGAGGGGGATCCCGTCATAGGGATCGTCATTCAGGTCGCTCCTCACTCCGTACATCCAACCGTCCACTATCAGTTTCTGCCCCGCAGGTGAAAGGAAATAATCCTCCAGAGCCTCGGCCGCTTTGATATTTGCGTTGGCGCTGGCCTTTTCATCAATGATCATTATGGGGGAGGGAACGGGAACGGAGCCGTCTTCGGGGTATATCACCTCCAGGGATGAAGACTCCTCTTCACGCTTTTTCAGGACCGATTCCTCCAGCACCATGATCTCCTTGCACTCTCCCGTCTCAAGCTTCGTGAGAGCCACGGACCCGGACTCGATTGCTACGTCCTGCTGCCCCAGCGCCTTGAAATAATCCTCGCCGTATTTGTCCAGAAGACCCACCACCGTGGAATATGCGGTTCCGGAGGTGAGGGGGTTACTCATTGACAGCTGGCCTTTCATTGAGGCGTCTTCCGCAAAAGCCTTCATCGACTGCGGAAGCGTGCTCTTGTCATTGATCTCGGGATTATAGGCCAGCACCATATTGCACACGCGCACCGGATACCAGTAGCCGTCCTTGTCATAGTCGAAGACCAGTTTGTCTTTGTCGGCAAACTCATGAGCGTGCAGGATCCCTTTTTCCTTAAGCTCCAGAGCGTAAGAAGGTTCCGCCACCATCAGGATATCGCAGCCCATCTTGCCGGAATCCATTTCCGCGGCGATCTTGGACTGTATTGTTCCGGATCCTCCCTGGAAGAACTCCACATCCAGGTCCGGGAACGCCTTCTCCAGTTCCTTTTCCATGTTGTCGATTATATCTTCATACATTGAAGTATAAATGACCACCTTCCCGGAAACACCGCTTCCCGATGCGGTTCCTGCCGGAGCTCCCGCTGTCCCCGAAGCCCCGCCGCAGCCGGTCATGGAAAGTGTCATACAAGCCGCAAGGGCTAAGCCAATGATCCTTTTTTTCATGATTGCACTCCTCCCGATTCTTTCAGATAAAATGCGTCCACTGATGTTCCTCAGTCGCCGGCATACCGTACTTTTCCCTGCCCAGCGCTATGCTCTTCATAAGGAAGGTCATGTTCCTCGCCAGGACCCGCATGGTCTGAAGTCCCTCAAGATCCATCTTAGCCTGTCCTTTTTCCCTGCCGTGCACGCTGTTCCAGTACTGACTGGCAGCGATGGGCATGTTGGAGATGGTAAAATATTTGTTCAGTTCGTCGAAAGTGGCGGAACATCCCCCGCGTCTGGCGACCACCACGCTTGCCCCGACCTTCATGCTCTTGTCGAAATGTGTGCTGTAGAACAGCCTGTCGAGAAACGCGATGAGGGTGGCGTTGGCTGAAGCATAATACACCGGAGACGCCACTATCAGCCCGTCTGCCTCTTCAAACTTCGGCGCAAGTTCATTCACGGCGTCGTCAAATGCGCATTTTCCGCTGTTCATGCAGCTCCCGCAGGCTATGCAGCCCCGGATAGCCTTATTTCCGATCTGAACAGCCTCGGCATGAACGCCTTCCTCCTCAAAGGTCTTCAGAAGTTCGTTCACCGCAACCGTAGTATTACCGCCCACCCGCGGGCTTCCGTTGATGATCAGGACCTTCATATTCCGTTTCCTCCCGTACTCATACCACTGTAAGATACTATAAAACCGGTCTGTAAAAAATGAATGATGCCGTATTTTACACCCTGGAGGGATTATTTACAAATCCATTTTTGATCGGGGACTTCCGCTATCCCCATATCCGGAGGAGGGCGGGCCGGATGGGTTTTCCCGCTCGCCGCCTCGCCGAATGACAAACGGGTCGTTCCTGTGGTATGCTGACAGGGTCAGGCACTTAACCGCATCCGGCGTTTTACTGTTATCCGATCGATCAGGGATCGCCTGCTCGATCGGTCATGATCGATCAGCGGAGGTTTGTTATGTTTTTTCTTATTGAGGAATCACTTAAGGAAGTATCGGGGGAAGATCTGCGGCACGCGGACAGCAGTTATGTCGCCATCCTCTCGTCCGAAGAATGGGACCGTATCCGCGACAGTTTCGATATGGGAATCGAACTGGAGCCGGACATTTCCGACATATACACCACCAAGGCTGAGGTAAACTATGATTCCCTGACAGGCTCCTTTTCCATTCCCGACAGAAATGATTTTTCGAAAGACGATTACAAATTCGCCTTTGCGCTGGATGAAAAAGGGATAGTCTTTATCGACGACAGCAGCAAAGCCCTGGAAATAGTCAGGAGCATACAGGGAAGCAGAAAATGGAAATTCCCGAGCCTGGAGAGGTTCATCTACGACTTTCTGGACCAGATCGTGGCAGACGACCTGCGGCTCATGGAGAGATATGAGCGAGAACTGGACGACATAGAAAAACTGATAATGGACGGTGAGGAGGATTTTCCGTCGGGACGCCTGAACGAGATAAGAAACGATATCCGCGATCTTCGGATCCATTACGAACAGCTGGTGGATCTGGGGCAGGAACTGGAGGAAAATGAGAACAACTTCTTCAGGCAGGAGAACCTCAGATATTTCAGACTCTTTTTAAACCGCATAGCCAGGCTTCACGACAACTCCACTTCCCTGAGAGACTATACCATGCAGTTGAGAGACCTGTATAAAGCCCACATAGACATCAAGCAGAACAGGATAATGACCGTTCTGACCGTTGTGACCACGATCTTCATGCCCCTCACTCTCATAGCCGGCTGGTACGGCATGAACTTCAGGTTCATGCCGGAGCTGGAATGGAAATGGAGCTATCCCGTGGTCATAGGGGCAAGCATCGCCATCGCGGCAGGGAGCCTTCTGTTCTACAAAAAGATCAAGTGGCTGTGACTCAGTGCTTTCTCCTCTCGATCCCGTGTTCCTTGTAGAACTTTTCCTTGTCTTCGTACATATCCGCGTCGGCTGAATGTTCCAGATCGTCGATGGATGCGTCCGGATATTCCTTGTGAGAAGCGTATCCGATGGACATGGTGACCTCATCCGTGTAGACCCCGTGCCACTCAGCGGCTTTTTCCTTTATTGAACCCCGGATCTTTTCCGGTTCATCCGTGTGGATGACAGCCATGAATTCGTCTCCGCCGGTCCTGTACACCTTGCCCTTATTTCCCACGGACAGAGCGATGCAGTTCGCAGCGCCCTTTATAAGCTCATCCCCGGCCACATGTCCCTTCGTATCGTTAATCGTCTTCAGGCCGTTCACGTCCACGGAGAACAGCACGAAATCGTCCGAAAGGGTTCCCTTCCTGAACTCCCTCAGATCCTCATCATAACATCTGCGGTTGAAAAGCCTTGTCATCTCATCGGTCATCGAGATCCTGATGAGGTGTTCCTCTCTCCTCTTTTCCTCGTCCACATTTCTCGTGGTGTAAATGATCACGTTGGGGATGCCGTCAAGAGTCGAATCGACGGTGATGTACTGGGCCCGGAACCAGCCGGCCACCACATCGATAAAGTCTGCGCTGATCAGCTTCTTGTGGGAAAGCCTGGACCTCACCGTCTTTATATTTGTAAACGTGAGGAATTCATCCATCTGGTCCGGCATCACCTGTTTCTTGATCCTCTGGTTCATAAGGGTGTGGGTCTGGACGCTCAGGTCGATGCCGTGCTTCTTCTGCTCGGAATCCCTGAGTGACATCTCCGTATTATTTACAAAATCGATGAGATTCACATTGTCATAGATCTCTGCCATGGAATCGAGTATGTCCATCTTTTCCTCCATGACCTTTTCCTGATCCAGTATCCGCTTGTGCTGTTCAAAAAGATCCCTGTAATACCCGACCGTCAGTTTTCCCACTATCAGCCCCGAAGCGAACATGACTATGGATTCTATGGTAAATCCGCTCATCGTATCCGCCAGATATGAGGCCGTGGTTTCGTACTCCGGTCTGAGAGCCGTTTCGTAAGGCGCAGAGAGCCAGACAGTCAGGAACATCAGGATATAATTCATGATGACGGCGTAGAAGTACAGATATTTATCGCAGAACAGAAGGCTGAGGAGTGGGACCAGGAACCAGGTGATAAAAATGCTCACATGGGAGTACGACATATAAGCAAGAAGCAGGTCGAGGGTCGTCAGCGCAAATACACAGGTGAGTGTACTTGACGGATAGTTCCTGTAAAGCAGCAGATGGAAGCAGGACATGATGATGAGGGATGCGGAAATGATAAGGCAGGTCGAATAAGAGATGTCTTTAAATATCCCTCCTTTGATGCCTGACGCTATTGCCGGCCCCGCCAGAGCGAAAAACCAGAGCACCTTATTCAGATAGCCGTTGACCTTTATGCGGTTATCCCTCAAAAAAGAACTGTATTCCGTCATATCGATCTCCATCTCATGCCTCCTCGCAGCAATGCCTGACAACATAAATAGTCATTTTATACCTGAAGCCCCGATTTTTCAAGAATACCGGCAAATCCGGAGACTGCCGGTTCCAGGTACACATTTTTCGGAAAATAACGTATAATTATGTTTCGGGTGTTTTCTTTAACACGTTGACCGGTGAGTTTGGGAGGTGCCCCATGACAGAAGATATCGAAGTCTTTACCCATAGCAGTATCCGTATCCGGAGCGGCGAAGGCACGATCTACATAGATCCTTTTCAGATGAAGGAGGAGCCTCATGATGCGGATATTGTATTGATAACCCATGACCATTACGATCACTTTTCACCGGATGATATCGTGAAGGTCTGCAAGGCGGATACCATTCTTGTGGTTCCCGAGAAAATGGCTTCAAAGGCAGGGAAAATGAGCGGTTTTACCGGGAAGATTAAGACCGTTATCCCGGGTGAAGCCGGGAAGGCCGGCTTTCTGGAATTTGAGACCGTACCGGCTTACAACAAACTGAAACCTTTTCATCCGAAGAGCGCGGGATGGGTGGGCTATATCCTTAAGTTGGACGGCAGGCGCATCTATATCGCGGGAGATACGGACGCCACCGAGGAAGCAAAAGCCGTAAAATGCGATATCGCTCTGGTTCCCGTGGGCGGCACATATACCATGGACGCAAAGAAAGCAGCGGAACTCATCAATACCATCAGGCCGGAGGTGGCTATCCCCATACATTACGGAAATATAGTGGGAAGCCCGAAGGACGGAGAGGTATTTGCATCAAATGTGGCAGAGCCGGTGAAAACGGAGTTCAGGATCCGGTTCTGATAAATACAGGCGTACACGGACATGATCACTTACGGAGGGGAGAAATGATCAGGATCGACAACAGGGGAACAGGGTTTTCTCAGGTACTTGAAGAGGCGGAAACCCTTGCAAAGGACAACGGACTTGATGAAAGGCTTACGGCACAGATCAGGCTGCTCACCGAAGAGACCATGGAGATGGTCAGAAATCTGAACAGGGAATTTGAAGCGGAAGTATCGGTAACTATCGACAACGGACAGTTTGAACTGAAGATGCATTCCGACAGCCGGATGGATTCGCAGAAAAGAAAACAGCTGCAGGAGATCGTGTCCGGTGAAGGCGAGACCAGGGAAGTATCGGGAAAGATAAGGGCTGTCCTCGAGAGCAGATACTTCGACGAAACGGAGAGCAGCGAAAAACTGTTTGAGGAAATGGGGATCCGGCGTGTGGAAGCGGGAGACCCGGAAGACATGACCGGCGACCCCGTTGGAGAAGAATACGTCTGGTCTCTTCAGAATTACGGCTTCATCACTTTCGACAGACAGGACGACGACGCATATGACAATGACGCGGAATGGGCCGAGATAGGGAGATCGATCATCGCCAGTCTGTCCGACGATCTGCGCATCTACATTTTCAGGGATCATCAGGACCTTATTGTCACAAAGAGCCTGTCGGATACGGAAGCGGAGCATACAGAATGGAAGATCGATCCGGAACTTGAGGCATTGAAAAAGGTGCCCGTGGCTTCCTCCAGGATCCAGGTGAGGATGGTCCAGCTGCTCTACGGCGGGCTTATGAAAAAAGAAAAGAGCGATGATACTCTCACCGTCGGAACCATCCGCATACCCTGCGATGCTTCCCCCAGAAAAAAACTGAACTGCCTTGTATACGCACCTGTGGGAAAGGAAAAGGAAAAGCTGCCGTCGGTGCTTCTCCTTCACGGAGGAGCCTTTGTATTCCCGGCTCTCCCCTACCATTACAGACTGGCCAGATATGTGGCGGAACACGCATCCTGCAGGGTGTTTATGCCGGACTATGATCTGGCCCCCGACTATAAGCCTCCGGTCCAGCATGATGAGGCGTTTGCGGTATACAGATTCCTCCTCGATAACGCAGAGGAACAGCTTATAGACCCGGCGCATCTGGTGATCATGGGAGACAGCGCGGGAGGAACAATGTGCGCGGCTCTCTGCCTCAGGCTGAAAAAGGAAGGACTGCCGATGCCGGCGGGACAGCTCCTGCTCTACCCGAGCCTGGACTCAAGGCTAGAAAGCAAATCGATGAAGCGCTATACGGACGTTCCTGTCTGCAACGCAAAGGCGGTGAAGGCTTATTACAAACTGTGCAGGTCAAAGACAAGGGAAACGCCGCATGAATACAGTTCTCCCGTCGAAGCCGGTTCTCTTGCGGGCATGCCTCCCACCTACGTGGAGACCGCGGAATTTGACTGCCTGCACGACGACGGTATCCTGTACGCCGACCGGCTTTCCGATGAAGACTGCGAGGTCGTATTAAACGAGACAAAGGGCACGGTCCACGCCTTCGACATGGCAAAGGACAGCGCCGTATTAAAGGAAGCGATGAACAGAAGGACAGATTTTATAAAAGAATGTTTTCAGATCTGAACACGGAGACAACAGTTTTTATTTATGGAGGTGCGTCATATGATCACTTACGACAACACAAAGACCATTCATGAAATGTTGGAAAAGAGCGTGGAGGAGTATAAGGATAAGATCTTTCTGCGCTACGAAAGAGATGATGTGATCTACGACATCAGCTATGAAAGATTCGGAGAGCTTTGCCGCATGGTGGGCACCTTTCTGAATGAAAGAAGATCAAAGCTCGGCAGGCAGGTGAAGGTCGGTCTGTTCGGTTCCTCAAGCGTCCATTATATCACTGCGCTTATGGGGACCATGGCTTCCGGAAATATCGCCGTTCCTCTTGATTACCAGATGGATCTTGAGCAGCTGACGGACTGCCTGAACCGTTCAGATGTGGATATCCTGTTCTATGACTGGGAACACGTGCCCCTTATCAACGACGCAAAAGCGCTCTGTCCTAAGATCACGGAATATTATTCGCTTCAGTCCGTAAAAAAGGCCCCCTGCCTGAATGACATCCTGAAGGACATGCGCTATACGGGAAAGAGCTGGACCGGATCCGACGACGAATACAGGATCGAACCCGACGACCTGGCCATGATCCTCTTCACCTCCGGTACCACCGGACACAGCAAAGGCGTTATGCTGACAAATTTCAATCTTACGGGAAACGCCCTTGTCCAGAAGCCTGTTGAGGATCCGGAGAACATGGTGGTTTTAAACGTGCTTCCCATTCATCATGTGTACTGCATTGACGCGGACATACTCGCCATGATCCACAAGGGGGCGACAGTCTGCATCAACGGGCCGCTGTCACAGCTGGGCAAGCATCTCAGGATGTTCGAGCCCATGGTAATGCACATGGTCCCCATGGTGGCCAAAGCCCTCTACAACAAGATACAGGCCATGGTAAACGCGGATCCCGGACTCACCGAGCAGGATGCTCTCTACCAGGTGTATGGCAGGAGGATCTCCCGCATAGTCTGCGGAGGCGGCGGTCTGGCAAAGGATCTGGCAGAAAAATATTATAATCTGGGCGTCCGCATAGGCCAGGGCTACGGCATGAGCGAACACTCGCCCATCATCTCCGAACCGGTCTATGACAGGCCGGACAAGGTGCTCTCCGCCGGCAAGGTCATGGATCATGTGGAAGTAAGGATAGGTGAGGAAAATGAGGTGCAGGTCCGTTCCCCCTTTGTGATGAAAGGATACTACGGGGAACCGGAGCTCACCGAGGAAGCCTTCACAGAAGACGGATGGCTTAAGACCGGGGATGTGGGATACCTCGACTCGGAGAACTTCCTGTATCTCACGGGCAGGATCAAGAATCTCATCATCCTGAGCAATGGCGAGAATGTGGCGCCGGAGGAGATCGAGGCCTCCTTTGTGACCGAACCTCTGATATCGGAGATACTGGTCTACGGCGAGGACGATATGATCAAGTGCGAAGTCTATCCCGATTTCAAGTACGCCGAGGCAAACAGCATCAAAAACGTGGAACTGGAAGTGGAAGATATAATAAAGGAGCACAATAAGAGCCTTCCTCCCTTCAAGAGGATCATGCAGACAGGCATCCGCCGCGCGCCTTTCCAGAAGACCACTTCAAAGAAGATCATACGTGACGCGTTCTTTAAAGAGAGAAAGACGGAAAAGGAAAAATCTGCAAACCTCAGGCTGCCTGAAAGCGACCGGCAGAAAAAGATATACGAAGCCTGCGTCTCGGTCCTCGGGCACAGAAAGTTCGGGATAGATACTGACCTTTACAGCGTGGGCCTTGACTCCTTCGGAAGCATAATGCTTTTGACCGCGCTGCAGGAGTCCCACGGTTTCTCAATGACGCTTTCGGAGCTTATGGAAAACTCCTGCGTTGAAAAGATCGAAAAGTGCCTTGAGAAAAAAGAAGGTCAGAACAAGGTGGATTATACGGTCCGTGACAGGTATCCCCTCACGAGGCTCCAGATGTATTTTGCATACGTGATGCGCGGCAATACCACTGCTAATCTGCCCTTCTTCTTCAAACTGGGAAATAAGGTCGATCTGGACCGGATGGAAAAAGCGATCAGGACTCTCTTTACCATCCATCCCATACTGTCCGACAGGATCCAGCCTGCGGAAGACAAGCGCATGTATAATTTCCGTGATGACAGCCGCGAAGCGAATATCGAGAGACAGACCATGTCCGATGAGGAATGGGAGGAAAAGAGAAAGCATCTGCTGGTACCCTATATGTACATGCCCGGAGACGATCTCTATCACATCGGACTGTATCAGACGGACACGGCCAAATATCTCTTCTTCGACGTGGCTCATATCATAGGCGACGGAATGACCATGAACATCCTGCTTGAAGATCTCAACCGCCTGTATACGGGTGAAGAGGTGAAGAGATCCGATTACAGCTTCTATGAATACATCCTCGATGAATACGCAAGGGATGAAGCGGGGCTCAGGGATAAGGACATCGCCTTCTTCAAGGACCTTCTGAAGGATTGTGACATAAATAAGAGCATCCTTGCAAAGATGGACAGTTACGACCTGGCGACGGCCCATAACGCCGTGATCAAGGGACGCTTTATGGGGCTCAACCAGAAGACCCTTCAGGGCTTCTGTTCGGAGTACGGCATATCGGAGAATGCGCTTTTCCTCACTGCCTTCAGTTACACCGTGGGGCTGTTCGCCGCCTCGGACGACGTGGTCATCACGAGCATACACAACGGGAGGACCGACGGGAGATGGGTCCGTCTTGCGGGTTCCTTCTTTGCGACCTATGTGTTCAGATATAAACGGATCCCTCACGAGACGGTGGAGCATCTTTTGAAGCGCAACGCGGACCAGATCCTGCATACCATGGAGACCCATATGTCAAGCCAGCATGCGGATGAGATGTTCATACAGTATCAGGGCGATCTTCTGGACATACCCCAGATCGGCGGAGAACCTGCAGAGGGCATCAAGATACAGCTCGATTCCCTTCCCTTCCATCTGATGATCTACGCCGTAAACAAGGGCTACACCTACGAGCTCAGATACTGGGAGAACAGATTTAACAGGGATATGCTGGAGGTGTTCATCGCCGCCATGGAGGATGTGATCGTCGCCATGCAGGAGGAGACCTCCGTGAGAAAGCTGAAGGATCACCTTGCAGCCAGGCTTTATCCCACGCATTTGAGCATTTCCGCAGAAAAGCTGAATGCATCCATAGGCTATGAAGTGATCCCCGACGTGACCGAAGACATGATGGTAAAGCCTTATGTGCTGGATGAATACGGGATCAAGAAACCCTTCGGCGCGTGGGGCAGACTCTACCTGCTGGATCAGCCGGTAAACGGATGCGAGGAAACGATCGAAAGCCTCTATACCCCGGGGATCCTCTACGACACCGGGATATATGCAAGGATCACTCCCGACAAAAAGGTGGAGGCGCTGTACCAGGCAGGGCGCACTGTCATGAGGGAGACTCTGGGCGGCAGGTCCTTCATCAATCTCTTCGAGCTGGAGCGCCTGCTGAAGACATATCCCGGCGTGGAGGATGCCGAAGCATCTCTTGAATACGGCGAAAATAATCTCTTCTACGTGAAGGCAAAGCTCACATCAGCCGGTGAGATCGACAAAGAAGCCCTGCAGAAGTTCGTGGGCGAACGGCTCGGGAAACACATGATACCGGAAATAATAGTCTGAACACGGATCAGCTCCGTGAGATGTGCTCCATAAAGATCATGGGATGGGCGGTGCAGAAGCCGGTTTCTTTCATGTACCGCCCCAGGGTTACGTCATTGTCGTCCACGCACACCACCTTACGTGGTGATATTCCCGGAAACCATGTGTCAATTATCCTTTTTGCGATCAGCGGCTTTTCATCGGGATCGGTGGTATAGAAGCAATGATCCCCGGGGATGCCGTACAGCCTCATCAGCATCTCTGATTTCCACGCCTCATGTCCGTGGGGTTCCATGGATATGCAGAATATACGTTCCGTACCGTGTTCCCCGATGTATTCCCAAAGGGGCGTGAGGCGCCTGCAATCAGCATAGATGTTCACATCCCTGAAGCCGGGCGTAAAATCAAGCTCGTGGTGGGCGTGATACTCGCCATAATTGTAGCTTGTGAGAGTACCGTCCACGTCAAAGAGGACCACCGTATCTTTTTCCTGCAGAATATCCCATACCTTGCCCATTATTCACCCCGTCTGAACAAATGCAAAGCCCCGGCCTCCCGCAAATAAACCCGAAGGCGAGGCGCATGGCTCACTGCCGTCCTCCATCTCGCACTTCGTGCTCAATGATATGCCAATGATGTGCCGTCCCAAAAGCGGGCAGGGGAGACCCCCTGCCCGCTCAGCAAACGTATCTGAAAGACCTTTATTCCCTTCCGGGAGGATCAGGTCTTGAAATAGCTGATAGTGTCAGCCAGTTCCACCGCGATCCCCTGAAGCCTGTTTGCGGATTCACTGATCATGGTGAAGGTCGCATTGAGTTCCTCCATGGATGCATTGGTCTCCTGAGTGGATGCGGCGTTCTCCTGGGAGATAGCCGAAAGATCGGAAATGATCTCGGTCAGATCGTTCTTTGCAACCGTAAGTGACGATACCCTGCCGGAGATATTGCCGGAGGTATTCCTGACATTTCCGACGTTCTGAGACATGACCTCCATGTCAGCCTTTGTGGAATCGAGCTGGGCGCTCTGCTGCTCGAAACTCACATTGAGTTTTTCAAGAACCTTGACAGAGGCCGCAGACTCCACAAGCAATTTTTCCACGATCGTCTTTATCTCTTCCGCGCTCACTCTGGACTGTTCCGCCAGCTGGCTTATCTCCTGAGCCACCACCGCAAAGCCTCTTCCGGCTTCTCCGGCTCTCGCGGCTTCGATGGAGGCGTTCAGTGACAGAAGGTTCGTCTGGCTCGCGATATCCGTGATCGACTTGGTAAACCCGGAAATGGAATTGGCAGACTCGTTGGTGGAATTGATGGTGTCCCCGATCTCCCTCACGGATTCGCTCACCTCTGAGCTCTGACGGATCAGCTGATCCAGAGCCGCCATGGCCTTGTCGCAGGATTCCTTCATGTCCGTGGCATAACCGTCCATCTCTCCCACGTTGGTGGCGATCTCTTCTATGTTGTTGCCGATGGTGCTTGTATTGTTTGCCGAATTCTCAACGCTCTCAGCCTGAGAGACCGCTCCCTTGGATATCTCTTCCACCGCATCCGTGACCTGGCCTGATGCATTGGACGCCTGGGAAGCAGACTCGGAAAGGCTGATACCGGCTCTTGAAAGTTCTTCGGACATGTTCTTACTCTTCTCAATAACATCCTTGAGCCTGATAGACAGAGCCTTGGCGCTCTTCTGTATCATTCCCACCTCGTCCTTTGAGATATCTTTATCCTCCGGGAATTGCACAACGAGATTACCGCCGGCAAGCTCATCCAGTTTACCGGTGACATCCTTGATCCCGCCGTTCAGCTGGTTGATGATCAGTATGGCGAAGAACAGAAGGATCACTATGATTATGGTAAAGGTCACTGCCGATGCCGTAATGGTGAGAGCGTTCGCCTTTGTCAGCTCACTCTTTTCCATGTCGGCCCATGCTTCCGTGATCTCCTGCATATCGTCGAGAAGGTCTCTGGAACTGTCGAACTGGGCGTTAAACTCGGTCCAGTCCCCGGTGTTCTTTTCCACATCAAAGACCGTGACCCATACCTTCATATTTTCAAGAAATTCCGTGGAAGCCTGCTCGTAGGTGTATCCGTCCTCGGCCTTTATGCCCCTGTAAAGAGTCTCGTCGTTCTTCGCGATACCATCCGCCTGGGTCACCTTATCAACCACCTGCTGGTAATTTGTCTTGTAATCGTCCAGCTTTTGAGGGAGGTATTCCTCTATCATTTCGGGAGGCATTGCGCTGAAGCCGTTTATCATGTCATAGTACTGGGTCGCCCCCGTGAGAGCCTGGTAAAAGTCACGGTCTGCGTTCAGCACCGTTCCGTTCACCGTATAGAGCATGTCGTAATACACGTGGGTCACTTTGTCCGAAGTGGAGCTGATCTGAACACCTGCAAAGATCACGGATGCGACGATACAGATTATGAGAGGCACCGTCAGAAGCAGCAGTTTGAACCGGACGCTGAGATTGCTGATCATTTTCATAAGAACCTTTCTCCTTTCTTGAGACTCCGGACCCCATACCGCGAGTCTTCACGGACAAGGAGCCTTTTCACAACCATTTGATCATGTCATGTCCAAGTCGAAACCCGGTTGCCGTCAGAAGACTATTATAACACATTTTGCTGAAACAACACACTTTTTTGTGTTTTTTTACATCAGAAAACTATGCTCTCTTATTTACGCTCCCAGAAGAGGCTGCCTGTGCTCGAACAGAGCCAGATTGATCGTGTAGGTATCATAGACCTGTTGATCTATGAAATACTCTATTATAAGGTCGAACCTGCTGCTGGGGGAAAGGGCGTATCCCGCCCGTCCGAGCAGATCCTTTGTCTCATCAAGGCTCAGCTTCAAAGCCAGGGCCAGAGCCACCGCAGTGATCTTCTTGGGCTGATATTCCGGATTGCTCCTGATCTTGGAAAAGAGTTTCCGGTCTATATTTGCTCTCTTGTATACCTCCGTGTCGATGAAGCCTTTCTCATCTATCAGTCTGAACAGACTCTCCTGCCAGGTCTCACCCACATGAGCCATCAGTTCGTCCAGGGACCGTCCGGGCTTTGACCCCTCCGAAGGTCCGGACATGGACGGAGACATGAGTTCTTCGACCGGAAGACACTCATCATCTTCAATGTCTTCAGACAAGTCCGCCGAGGAGATGTCAGCTCTTCGTGATGCCGCGGAGAATAACCTGCCTGACAGGGCGCGTCCGCCGCTCTCCCGTCTCTTCCGTTCCGCAGGGATATTGCCGTACCCCATTGCGGAAGATGTACCCACGAGATACTCGGAGTCCAGCTTCTCCGAGACATAATTTTCGTCGATAAATTCATCGATCCCCGAAAAGATCTTTCCGGACAGGACAAACGAAGCCTCGTCGAACACCACAAGCGTGATCTGCATATCCGACCCGGAGAGAAACTCACTGAAGACGGAAACTGCGATCTGAAGCGCATCCGCTTTGGGGAAGCCGTACACTCCGGTAGCGATCAGCGGGAAGGCGATGCTTTCACAGCCAAGTTCCTTTGCCAGACGCAAGCTGTTCTCATAACAGCTTCTGACCGCTTCCCTTTCACCGTGTTCTCCGTCAACCCACGCGGGGCCCACCGTGTGGATGATATACTTTGCGTTCAGGGCAAAGGCGGGAGTAGCCGCAGCCTGCCCGGTTTCCATGTTCCCTATCTTCCGCCTCTCCTTAAGGAGTTCCTCCGCCCCAGCCGCGGTATAAACGGCCAGGTCCGTCCCGCTGTCATATCGCGGCTCGGGATTCGCCGTATTTACGATCGCATCGGCAGATACTTTCGTGATATCGTTTCTTATTATCTGAAACGCCATATCCCCACCTCGTCTCCCGGATCCCGCGTCAGCCGGGACCTTCATTTTCCCCGAGAGTGATGCTTCTTATCTGTTTCCGAAGGGGCAGCACGCTTCCCGGATTTACGCTCAGTTCATCCACTCCCATGCGGAGGAATGTCTCCGTAAGAGAAAGATCCGCTCCAAGTTCACCGCAGATACCGACCCGTATGTTATGGCGGTGTCCGGCTTCAACAGTCATTTGTATGAGTTTAAGGACCGCAGGATTATGCGCATCCAAAAATGCGGCGATCTTTTCATTCTGCCTGTCAATTGCGCAGGTATACTGCGTCAGATCATTGGTCCCGAGAGAGAAGAAATCAACCTCCTCCGCCAGTTCATCAGCCAAAAGAGCTGCAGCGGGGGTCTCTATCATAATGCCGGTTTCGAGGTTACCGGTCTCGGCCCCTTCATTTTCAAGTTCCCTCCTGCATTCCCCCAGGATTTCCTTACACTCCCTCACTTCTGACAGACAGGTGATCATCGGGAACATTATCCCAAGATTCCCGTGGGCCGACGCTCTGAGCAGAGCCCTGAGCTGTCTCTTAAAGAAATCCTTTCTGGAAAGGCAGATGCGTATGGCCCTGTAGCCGAGAGCCGGATTCTCCTCCTTTTCCAGGTCCAGATATTCTATGGCCTTGTCAGCGCCGATATCGCTGGTCCTTATGACGACGGGCCTGGGAGCCAGGGCTTCCAGCACTTTCCTGTAAGCCCGGTACTGTTCTTCCTCCGGGGGGTCGGTCCTGCTGTTAAGGTAAATGAATTCCGAGCGGAACAGTCCCACTCCCTCCGCGTCGTTAGACAGCACCGCTTCCACCTCCGAAGGATCGCAGATATTTGCATATACCTTAATGTTATGTCCGTCGATGGTAGTGCTGGGCTTCCCTTTGAGTTCCGACAGCAGAGTCTCCTTCTCCAACTCGTCCTTCCGCTTTGCCATAAGGGAGTCGATCAGTTCCCGGGGAGGCTCGATATACAGCCTGGAATCGTAGCCGTCCAGAGCGGCGTATTTTCCGTCCCAGTCGTCTTCCACCTCCCTGCACCGGATAATGGCCGGCAGTCCGAAGCTCCTTGCGAGGATGGCAGTGTGGCTGTTTGTGCTGCCTTCTCTCATGACGATCCCCAACAGCAGCGACCTGTCCAGGCGCACCATCTCTGAAGGCGTCAGATCATCCGCCACGAGGATCGAAGGCTCCGTCACCGGGAGGCTGTCCGGCTCATTGCCGAACAGGGCGTCCAGCATGGCAATTTTAAGATCCTCCACATCGGCGCTTCTGGCGCGGAAATAAGGGTCATCCATGTTCCTGAATTGACGGAGGGCATTATCAAAGCCGCGGCGCACAGCGTACTCGGCCTTATGCTTCTGATCGGTGATGATCTCCCTGCAGGCGCTGACCATCCGGTCGTCCAGCATCATCTCATGCACTTCAAAGACAGCGGCGCTGTCCTCTCCCGCTTCTGCCACAACCTTTTCATGGAGAGCGCGCTGCTGTTCACGGACCTTTTCTCTGGCGGATTCGAACCGTTCCAGTTCGGAAACCGGGTCATCCGCTTTTTCCTCGCTTATCTCGTAGGTCTTCGGTCTGTACAGTTTAAGTTTTCCGACAGCTATTCCGCCTGATATCTTTGTCCCCGTTGCAGTCTTCATTTATCTCCCTCCGGGAGGTTTTGTTCCGTCAAGCCCCCCGAACTATCAGATCATGGAACCGGGCTGTCCGGTCACTTCGGATCTTCTCCCGGGTTTTCAAGAACCGCCTGCAGTTTCTCTCCCAGGGACCTGTATGCGTCCGTAAATTCCGACACGGTTTCCTTCAGGCTCTCCCCATCCCCGTCCTTTGCCTGTGACTCCGTATGCGCCGCCAATTCCGAAAGCTTTCCCGCGCCGATGGCTCTCGATGTGCTCTTTACGGAATGGGCCAGGAGGGACAGATTCTCATGATCCCCGGCGTCAAATAGACTCTCGATCTTATCCGCTTTTTCCTTTGCCGAGGAGGCAAAGACCCTCAGCGCGTCCAGAAAGTCCTCCTCATCGCCGCAGTACCCGATGCCCTGCTCTGTATCGATCTCTTTTATCGTTTTCACTCCTTCGGGGATCACCGGCGTTTCACCTTCAGCCGGCCTATCCCGGTCCTGTATCCCGCACACCTTGTCGGCGGGCAGGTACCTGAGGAGCATCTGCTCCATCTCAAACAGTTTCACGGGCTTGGTGAGATAATCGGTGAATCCGGCCTTCAGCATCATTTCTTTTCCTTCGGCCAGAACGTTTGCGGTGAGACATATGACAGGAGTCTTTCCCGCAGCGTCGGGATAGAGTTTTTTCAGTTCCGCCAGAGTTTCCACGCCGTCCATATTGGGCATCCGCTGGTCCAGGAAGACCAGATCGTACTCATTTTTCCCAAACAGATCTATGCACTGCTCTCCGCTTTCCGCAGTGTCTATCTTGATCCTGTTCCCCTTCAGAAGTCCGCAGATGACCTGCAGGTTCAGGGGAGTGTCGTCTACGACCAGGATCCTGGAAGAAGGAGCTGTGAAGGAGGCAGTCCTCTTCATTTCCTTCAGGTCAACCGTAAAGAAGGCGTCTTCGGATCCGCCTACGGGAGTCCTGTCGGAAATGCCCTGTCTGACACTGAAGGAAAAGCAGGAGCCCTTCCCGTATTCGCTCCGGACCCTGATCTCGCTGTCCATCATGGCGAGGAGCTTCTGACTGATGGCAAGTCCGAGACCTGAACCCTCGATATTTCTGTTCCGTTCCACATCCAGTCTGTCAAATGCGGAATACAGTTTATCCATCTCTTCTTTTTTTATGCCTATTCCCGTGTCCTCCACGGACACATCCATAACAAAGTTTTCATCCTCCATGGATACGAGGCTGACAGTCATTTTTACGGATCCCTCTTTTGTGTATTTCACTGCGTTGGACAGCATATTTGTGATGACCTGGCGCAGCTTCTGCATATCCCCGACAGGACTGACCGGAAGCTTTTCGTCGATCTCCATGCTGAACCCCAATCCTTTTTCCCTGGCCTTTGCCATAACCATCATCTGCAAATCATTTATGAGTTCGGGCAGAGAATAAGGAAGCTCGTTCAGTTCCATGCGTCCCGCCTCGATCCTGGAAAAATCGAGGATATCGTTTATTATCCCCAAAAGACTCTCGCCGGCCTTTTCTATGTTATTTGAATACTGGAGGATCTTCGGATCGTCGCTCTCCAGCTGTATCATCTCGTTCATTCC
>JAEELB010000162.1 GCA_016288705.1 Lachnospiraceae bacterium
ATCAGTCAAACCTTGCGAAGGATTACATTGACACCGACTGCTGGATATGGGAGACCGGACAGATCACGGAGGAGCATTTCATCATCAACGGTCCTTACGGCTACAACACTTCGGCTCTTCTTCCCGTGACCGACGACAGCGGGAAGACCATTGCCATCATCGGTGTTGAGGTTCCCATGTCCACCCTTCAAGAAGATATAATGAACTATATCGTCAGGGTATCCATTTCCGCGCTCCTGGTACTGATCTTCCTGGTGGCCGTTATTTCCCTGATGCTGGCGAAAACCGTGATCAGGCCGATAAAGACCGTTTCGGAAGAAGTCGGCCGCTTTGTGAAGGACAAGGCCGAGGTTTCGAAGATACTGCCTACTATCAACACCAGGGATGAGATACAGACCCTGAGTGAAGATATCTGTCAGATGGAGACGGACGTCAAGGACTACATCGAGAATATAAAGAACATAACTGCCGAAAAGGAAAGGATAGGGGCGGAGCTTTCCGTCGCCACCAATATCCAGGCTTCGATGCTGCCCAACCTGTTCCCTCCTTTCCCGGACAGAAAGGAGATCGACATATACGCCACCATGGATCCCGCGAAGGAAGTGGGCGGAGACTTTTACGATTTCTTCCTGGTGGACGATTCGCATCTTGCGGTGGTGGTGGCTGACGTCTCCGGAAAAGGCGTTCCCGCGGCCCTCTTCATGGTCATAGGAAAGACCCTTATAAAAGATCACACCGGACCGGACACCGATCTGGGCCAGGTATTCTCGGAGGTAAATAACCTCCTCTGCGAGTCCAATTCGGAGGAACTCTTCATCACAGCCTATGAAGCCGTGATAGACCTGAGGAACGGTGAGGTGGTGTACGTCAACGCCGGACACGAGCATCCTTTCCTGATGACCACCGGCGAGGACGGACAGAAGGAGTATACGGAGATGAAACCCAAGGCCGGCGTCGTTCTGGCGGGGCTTGAGGGCGTGAAATACAAGGGCGGGACCTTCACCATGAAGCCCGGCGACCGGCTCATCCAGTACACGGACGGAGTGACGGAGGCCACCAATTCTTCGAACGAGCTCTACGGAATGGAACGGCTGACACAGTTCCTCAACAGCCACACGGATCTCGGACCGGAGAAACTATTGCCTGCTCTCAAGGAAGACATCGACGGTTTCGTGAAGGAAGCGCCGCAGTTTGACGATATCACCATGCTCTGCTTTGAACTTAAGCAGTATCAGGAGCAGTGACAGACGCGTAAATAAAGGCCGGCAGACACTCTGCCGGAACAGGGGTCCAATACGGATTGTACATTTGAGAATAATGTGCTAATATACTTTTCAGCAGTGCGTGAACATGACAGCACGAGAAGGAGGAAAGAAAAATGCTTAACATCAATACTCAGAAAGACGGAGATGCCCTGAATGTTGCTTTGGAGGGAAGGCTTGACACCACCACCGCTCCTGAGCTTGAGGGAAAGCTTAAGGCAGAGCTTGGGGATTCCAAGGAACTGAACTTCGATTTTTCGGGCCTTGAGTATATTTCATCCGCGGGTCTGAGAGTGCTTCTTGCTTCCCAGAAGGTAATGAACAAGCAGGGCAGCATGAAGATCAAAAATGTTAACGATACCGTTAAGGAGATCTTTGAGGTCACCGGATTTTCGGATATCCTGACCATCGAGTGATCGGCCGCCCTGTAAGGGCGCGTGAATAGTGCGAAAAGGTCACGGGTCTCCGGGCTCATGACTTTTTGTGTCGGCAATGAGCCATGCGCCCGAGCTCGTGCTTGTACGCAGGATCGGGCATATGGCGAACGCACATCATCGAGCACGGAGTGCGAGATGTAAGCGGCATTGCCGGATCGAGCAGGGGAACCCTGCTCGATTGACTTTGCACTATGATCGTCAAGGGAGTATGCAATGAAGAGGGAATTACCTGGGAGCATAAAAAGAATACTGACTGCGGGACTCATCCTGGCTCTGACCATGAGTTTCTCACCTTCTTACGTGGAGGGAGCCGCCGGAAATCCTTACGAGGAATATAAGGGCGCGCAGATTTCGGGGACAGATTCTGCCGGCGTCAGTGAGACGCAGAACGGCAGTTCAGTCAGATCCGTTACTGCGGCGAAGTCCGCTTCCAAGAGCAGTTTGAACGTCGGGGCAGCAGGCGCTGCTTCGGTCGTCGGCCAAACGCCTGCAGCGGGTGCTTCTGCCGCCGGCAATGTTCCTGCGTCGGCGGGCCTTACAGGTGCGGGCAGCGCTTCATCCGCCAGGAGATCAGTGACCGCCTCGAAGTCCGCTTCAAAGGTGAAGGAGGATGAGAGCCTTGCCGGTGTGGGCGGCGACGGGCTCGAGGCTGTGGGAATCGGTGGGGCCAATGAGTATTATGTGAAATATAGAGAAAATGGCGGTTCGGGGAGAATGTCTCAGGATTACTTTATCTTCTATGATGATCCCGACTATCAGAAGCCCGGAGAAAAGGATAAAAGGCTTAGTTCATGTCAGTTTACCCGCACCGGGTATGATTTCGATTCATGGAATACCGATAAAGATGGCTCCGGATTTGAGTTTCACGATCAGGAGATTATGCAGATTTCGTTAAGCAACAACATTCTTGATTCAAGCAAAACACTTACACTATATGCCCAGTGGGATCCTGTTGAGTACACTGTTACCTTCAATCCAAATGGCGGTACAGGCACCATGCTTCCCCAGACTTTTGCGTATGGTACTCCCGGAACCCTCAGTGCCAACCAGTTTAAGAGGGACGGTTATACATTTAAGGAATGGAATACAAAGGCTGACGGCACGGGCACTTCTTATCCCGACCCTGCCACCAGCACAAACTTCGGCGGGACAACTGGGGACGGCGTGATCCTTTATGCCCAGTGGGAGATGAAGGACGTTACTTATACTGTGAACCATTACTGGCAGGATGTAGATGATCTGACCAAGTATATCCTTCATGAACCCAAAACGTATCCTGCGCAGAAAGGCGCCACCTCGGTCATTGTGAATGCCAACACTTACGAAGGATTTACCTGCAGCGGTCCCACACAGCAGACCATACCTCTTTCCACAGACTCTTCAAAGAATGTGGCAAATTTTTATTATACCAGGAACAGATATACCATAACCTATGCAAATACCGACCCCGATGTCACCGGGAATCTTCCTAACCCGGTATCTGTGACAGCACTGTATGGTGAGAAGATCACTGCCGCTGCCAACACCATGAGCAAAAAACCCTCGTCGGAAAAACTGTACGTAACCTATCACGGGAACGGAGGGACGGTGGGTACCACCGGGAATTCCACCTATAAACAGACAAAGAGCGTGAAGGTGACTTACTCCCCCAATGGCTGGGAACTGTCCGGGACTCCTGTCACCGCAACCGCACAGTCCATGAAAGATTCCTTTGCGAAGCTCCTGGGGATGACGGATCTCTCGCCTGTAGGAACATATACCGACACGATAGAGTGCAAGGGAAACATGACTCTGGTTCCCGCCTTCACATCGAAGCAGTCCGGAGATGCAAAGGTTACTTTCCCGGACGCCACCAGGAACCGTTATGTGTTCAAGGGCTGGTTCACGGATTCCAGCATCGACCTTGATGTGGACGACCCTGTGGGGAAGGGCGGGACCAAGTACGACCTGGAGGAGGATCCGGACGGGATAGAGGACGGAGACCTGTACGCTGGCTGGAAATACGATCCCAACGCCACCACCAGCACCTCCACCACCAGCAGGTCAAATACATATTACGGCACCACCACTTCCAGGACCGGCGCCGCAGCTGCGACCACCACCTCAAGGGCAGCAGGCTCAGCGGCAGCTGCCGGAGGAGGAGCGGCGGGACAGGCAGCAGTCACCGCAAAGAAGTCAACCGCAAAGACCAAGGCAGGCGGAGAACCTGCGCTTGACAGTGTTCCTCCCACCGGTGAGGATGCGGGCCTCGCTCCTTCCGACGGTGTCAGGGAAGCCTTCCTGTCCCTTGTCGATGCAGTGTTTTGAAGTTGAAGCAGAAGATCGTTAAACTGCTTACCTTGTTTCGGGATTTTGCAGTCAGAAGAAAAAATGTGATCATCGCCCTCGCCGTAGCGGCCGGGGCGGTGATTTTTGCTTTCATCATAAGGAAGTCCGCGATCACGGACGATACTTCTTACGGAGAAGCTCCTCTGTATTTCACCACATCCACAAACATGGTGGTGCCGGGGGTCGAGAATCTGAAGGAATACTCGGAACTCAAGCCCCTGCCGGTATACGCCCAGCTTCATGAAAAGAATCAGGATATGGCGGGCTGGCTCAGGATAGATGGCATGGTCATCGATTATCCGGTGATGCTCACCCCCGGTGACGAAGATTTCTATCTGGGGAAAGACTTTAACGGATCGGAGAACGTGAACGGCTCCCTGATCCTGGACACCGACTGCAACGTGGGGACAGGGGTCAGGGCGGACAATTACATGTATGTGGACGAGAACGGGGAAGTCATTTACGACCCTCCCTCGGACAACATCATAATCCACGGACACACCATGAAGAACGGAAACATGTTCGGGGACCTGGATCTCTATCAGGAAGAGTCCTTCGGAAAAGAGCACAGGATACTGGAATTTGATACCCTGTATGAGAAGAGAAAATATGAACTGATCTCCGTGTTTTATACACAGGTGTATTACGATAATGAGGATGAGTTCAAGTTTTACCAGTTTTTCGACGCGGCCACTCAGGAGGAGTTCGACGAATGGTACAGGAATATCAAAGAAAAGTCCATTTATGACACCGGTGTCACGGCGGCTTTCAGGGATGAATTCCTGACTCTTTCCTGCTGCTCCTATCAGGTCGAAAACGGCAGATTTGTGGTCATAGGAAAAAGGATAGAATGAGGCTGCTCTTCTTGACAATATTTCCGAAAATAAGTATATTGAGTGGGTATAATTATTTATATTAATTTTTTATAAACAAAAAGGGAGTGTGAATCATGTCAGATGTTGTGAAGAAGTCCGGAAACGCAGTTGCTGCGGCCGCAGAGGCCAAGGCTACCGCTGCTTCGGCAAAGAAAACCGGGGCTGTTCCCGCAGCGGATAAAGGAACTGCCGTAAAGAAGACAACTGCCGCGAAGGAGACTTCATCAGCGAAGAAGACAACCACAGCAAAGAAGGCAACCGCAAAGAAGACGACCGCCTCAAAGGAGTCTTCAGCTGCGAAGAAGGCAACTACTGCAAAGAAGCCTTCGACTGCAAAGAAGCCTTCAACCGCAAAGAAAGCAACCGTTGCAAAGGAGACTTCAGTTGCAAAGAAGGCGACGACCGCGAAGAAGCCTTCGACAGCAAAGAAGGCAACCGCAAAGAAGACTTCGAAAGCCGTAAAGAGCGTTAAGAAGCCCACTGCAAAGAGCCTTCTTTCAAAGGCCACCATCGAGTATAACATCGAGTTCCAGGATCGAAGCGTGACCGCTGCGGGTGTGGCGGAGCTGGCAGTGAAAGCTTACGTTGAAAAGACCGGAAAGACAGATCTGAAGAAGATCGAACTGTTCATTCAGCCCGAGAACGGCGTTGCGTACTATGCAGTCGACGGACAGGGCGGGGACGAGTTCCAGGTCGGTATCTGAAAAGTTTCTTAAAGTGTTATTTTTGGGTTTTGTTTACTAGATGTTGTTTCTTGGGAAAGGAAGGGACTCACATGACACAGAAAAAAAGAACAGGAAAGCTTATTCAGAAGATCATTTACATTGCTCTGGCAGCTCTTGTGGTGGTTTCCGCGATCCTCACTATCATCGCCTCCAATGATATCAAGAGTGCTTACCTTGAGATGTATCAGACATCACTCAGAAACGCCTGCATCCAGACGGAGGACATGGTCGCAGCCATGAACGACGGAGGAGACTGGGAAGGCTGGAATGCGGATACCCTCGACGGGATCATGAAGGGCGGCGGAGATGTTACCGAAGAGCTTCGCGACGATCTGGACAAACTGAAGAAGGATACCGGGGTCGACTTTACGATATTCATGGGAGACACTCGTGCATCAACGACCCTTATCAAGAAAGGCACCAGCGACAGGATACTCGGAACAAAGGCTTCGGACGGAGTCATTGCGCAGGTCCTGAAGGGCGGTCAGGAGATGTTTGCGGATAAGCTCACGATAAATGACCAGCCTTACTGTGCGTACTATCTGCCCCTCAAGAATTCAGACGGATCCATCATAGGCATGGTGTTTGCCGGAATGCCTACCGAAAGCGTAAATTCGGCTGTCAGGAAGAGCGTCACTGTAATGATACTCATCGCAGTAGTCCTGGCCGCAATCGTTGCCGCGCTTGGCATCATGGTTGCAAACAAGACCTCAAAGAAGATGAGTGCTCTCGCGGTAGAGATCGAAGAACTGGCAGAGGGTAATCTCAAGGTGAATCTCGACAAGTCCCTCCTTCAGAGAAACGATGAACTGGGCTCCATCGCAGAAAGCCTTGAACTCCTTGATTCAAAGCTGGTGGAGGTCATAAAGAAGAGCAAGGATATGGCTGCGCAGCTGCAGACTTCCAGCCGCGAGCTCTCTTCGTCATCTACCTCCGCAAGCGAAGCTTCTCATCAGATATCTTCAGCCGTTGACGATATTTCAAAGGGCGCTGTGAGCCAGGCGGAATCTGTTGAGACCGCAAACGGAAGCACTGCTTCCATCGGCGACAACATCGAGGAGATCTCCGATCGTGTTTCGGAACTGGATCAGGCTTCAGGAAATATGAGACAGGCCTGCGACAACGTGATGATCGCGATGGAGAAACTCATCAGCCAGAACGACACCGTGACCGCATCCGTCAAGGAGATAGGCGCCACCATCGAATCCACAAACAAGTCAGCGCAGTCCATCGATACCTTCTCACAGGCCATCACTGACATCGCTTCACAGACCAACCTGCTTTCACTCAACGCTTCGATCGAGGCAGCGAGAGCCGGTGAGGCCGGCAGAGGCTTCGCGGTTGTTGCCGATGAGATCAGGGTACTTGCGGATCAGTCCAGAGACAGCGCAGACAAGATCAAGGATATAGTGAATCAGCTCCTTGCGGATTCCGAAGCATCGGTCAGCGTGATGCAGCAGCTCAACGACAACTGCGCTCAGCAGAGCGGACAGCTTTCGGAGACCAAGAACGATATGCAGAACCTGATAGAGAATGTCAGGGGCGTATCGGATACTTCAAACGTCATCAGCGGCAGTGTCAGCAGCCTGAACGGTTCCAAGGACAGCCTCGTGGGTATCGTTTCGGATCTGTCAGCCATATCCGAGGAGAATGCGGCATCCACCCAGGAGACCAACGCCTCCATGCAGGAACTGAACGCGACCTTCTCCATCATCAGCGATTCGGCTCACGATCTTTCAAAGCTCGCCAACGAACTGCAGGATACCATTTCCTACTTCAAGGATTGAGCATAAGAACGCGGATACATTTGAGGGCCGGGGCGGAAACGCCCCGGCCTTTTTGTATAAGCAACGAGCCATGCGCACGGATGCGTGCTTGCACGCAGATCCGGGCATATGGCGAGTGCCCATCATCGAGCACGAAGTGCGAGAGGAGAAAGCAACGAGCCGTGCGCCCGAATGCGCGCTTGCGCGCAGAATCGTGCATAGGGCGAGTGCCCATCATCGAGCAGGAAGTGCGAGAGGAGAAAGCAACGAGCCGTGCGCCCGAATGCGCGCTCGGTCCCCTTTATCCCAGCCACAAACCCGAAAAGTTAGGATAAAAGAGAGTATTTTGCAGGTTTTATCCTAACTCAGGGTATTCAAGACAATCCGAATCCCAGCCACAAACCCGAAAAGTTAGGATAAAAGAGAGTATTTTGCAGGTCTTATCCTAACTTAGGGCATTCAAGACAGTCAAGTCCAACATTTGGTGTAAATTGCCTTAGGTATAATATTATACCATGCGTTATTATTTTGCTCCTGCATGGGAGCGGGAGCGCAGTCAAGGGGGCATACTTGCCGGTGGAGATTTTCGCCCGCTCCTTGGGCGAAAATACAACCGCCTGCCCCTTGACGGAGTGACACGGATCACCCTGTTGTTAAGGAAAGAAGCCTTAGCTTCTTTCCCTGCCTTCCCGGCGAGGGAAAACGGGGTCGAGGGGACTTGTCCCCTCGCAGGTTCTTAGGGCAGCGCCATAAGCCAGTGATACATTTTCTCCATGTCACGATTTATATTCTAAAGTTCGTTTATGCCGCCATCCGATTCCTTTGCTCTGTGGCGATTTGTATAAGCTTAGCCGGAACATCTGTTAACAGCAGTTCCTGGTATGTTTTGTTTGTAAAGATGCGCTTTCGGACAATCAATTCCTCGTTGCGCTCTATCAGTACAGATCCTATGAGCCTCATGAGGGAGTCATCATTGGGAAATACACCGATAACCTTGGATCGTCGTTTTAGTTCCCTGTTGAGCCGCTCTATGTAGTTAGATGTACGAAAGTGCAGGCGAAGATAGTACGGAAGTACCATGACACTCATGGCGCTTTCAAACCCTTCATCAAGGCAGTTGATCGCATCTTCTGCAACATCCTTATAATCAGCGATAATGGCGTCCTTGCGCTTTCTGGCCTCATCTATCGTCATACAGTTGTACATTTCCTGCAATTCGCTTGTGAGACCGGTCTGATACTTCTTAGGTGCCTTATCGACGATGTTCCTCGTAAAATGAAACTGACAGCGTTGCCATGCTACCTCTGGGAACACCTTACTGATGGCATCCTGTATTCCTTCGTGTGCGTCTGACGTGATCATCTTTACCCCGTGCAGACCGCGGTTTTTTAGGCTCTTTAGGAAATCATTCCAGGTTCGCTTGGATTCGTTCTCATATATGTCGAATCCAAGAATCTCACGATGGCCATCGCTATTTGTGGCATAGGCTATCATGAATGCCCTGGCGATGATCCTCCCTTTCTCGCGTACCTTGAAGTACGTGGCATCCACGGCCATAAATGGATACTCCCCGTCTAACGGCCTCTCTCGGAATTCCTTGACCTTTACATCTAGTTCTTTGCAGGCCTCAGATACTGTTGATTTGGAATATGTCTTGCCGCAGAGAGTTTCCATCACCTGCGATACCTTTCGGGTGGATACCCCATTGACCACCATTTCTGCCATCGTCACTATAAGCGCAGCTTCACTCCTGCAGTAATTATCAAAGACCAGTGTATGGAACGGTTCTCCATCTCGGTGTTTTGGCACATTTAGTGTGATGTTTCCAATCCGGGTTGTTAGCGGTCGACTCCTGAACCCGTTACGGCTGCCTGTGCGCTCTTCTGTGCGTTCATATGGCTCAGCCTTTAGCTGCGCCGCAGATTCGACCTTAAGGATGCTGTTTAAGCTGTCCTGAAGGAGCTTCGCAAATGCAGCACCCCTGTCATTTGCAAGTAGTTGTAGAATTTCGTCCTGATTCAGTGTAATATTGAGTTGAGCCATCGTGTTTTCCTCCTTGGTGTTATGTTGGATTTGGTCATTTAACATTATACCTAAAGAGGAGCACTTTGGCTCTTTTTTCAATTTACACCATTATACATACGTTACC
>JAEELB010000163.1 GCA_016288705.1 Lachnospiraceae bacterium
CCTCGTCAATGATCTGAACGGATTCGTCCTTGTATTTTTTCTTTATCCTCTTGTCCAGTTCCTTGATGTAGGGAACGAGGGCGGGGACCACTTTCTTAAGATACTTTACGGGCCATTTCTCAAGGGCCTCCGCAAGTATGGTGTGATTCGTGTAAGCGCAGGTCCTGCTCACTATGTCTATGGCTTCGCTCACGGGCATCGCCTTGTCTTCCACCAGTATCCTTATGAGCTCGGGAATGATCAGCGTGGGATGGGTGTCATTTATCTGCACCACGGCGTGATCCGGAAGGTTCACAAGATCGTACTTCTGCTCCTTCATTTCCCTGAGTATCAGCTGGGAAGCGCAGCTTGCAAGGAAATACTCCTGGTAAATGCGGAGGAGATTTCCCTCCTCATCGGAGTCATCCGGATAGAGGAAAAGGGTCAGGCATTTTTCAATGTCCGTCTTGTCAAAATCTATGCCGTCCTTCACGATGGACTCGTCAACAGTATCAATGTCGAAGAGGTTCAGACGGTTAACCATCCCGTGATAACCGGGGACGTCAATGTAATAATGCTTCGCCCTGACCGAGATGTCCGCGAAATCCACGTCAAAGGAAATGCCCGTTGATCTGAGCCAGGAATGATCCTCTATCCAGGGATCGGGCGCGGTACACTGCAGCCTGTCCTTAAAGATCTGCTTGAAAAGCCCCAAATGGTAGAGAATTCCCACGCCCTCTCCGGCGATGCCGAGGGTGGCCATGGAATCCATATAACAGGCGGCCAGGCGCCCAAGCCCCCCGTTTCCGAGAGACGGCTCGGGCTCCTGCTCCACCATTTCCTCCACATTGGAACCATACTTTTTGAGAAGCTCGTCCATATTGTCGTATATGCCCAGATTCAGAAGGTTTTTCCTGAGGAGCCTTCCCGTGAGGAATTCCGCAGACACATAGTATACGCGCTTGGGACGCTGGATCGTCTCCGTCACCGCCAGGAGTTCCTTTGTAACATCCTGAACCACGTAATACAGTTCCTTCTTTTCAAGCTCTGAGGGGGACTTTTTGAAAAGCCTGTTCGCGCTGTCCTCCAGCTCCCGTCCCAGATTCATCATCAGCACATCCCTCTGCATGTTTCCTGCGCCTATTATCGACATTGAACTTACCTCTCTTACAAATAATAACGACTCATAACAGCCCGCGCTCACGTGAGCCGGCCGGGAACATCATTTCCTCACAAGATGTCTGGGAGTGCCGTTCACCCAGAAGGGAGTGAGTTCACCCTGGATAAGGGGACTTGCGTACCTGATGTACTCATCCTTGATATCCGTTCCGTCTTCGGTGATCCACTCATCGGGAACCTTACGCTCCACGTTTGCGATCTGATGGATGTCGTAAATGCCCGTGGTGCACTGATAAGGAGAATCGGAGGTCCTGTCGAGGGTCACCATCATCCCGGTCTTCCCGTCGTCCGCAGCCTTGGCGGCGGCAGCGCCTGAAGCAAAGGCCTCATTGATATCGGTAAGGCTTGCGATGTGGGTCGCCGCCCTCTGAAGGGTGGAAAACTCGATGGCTCTGGTCTTGAGGCCGGTCTCGGCGGCGATCTTTTCCGCCAGCATCACGGCCGTTCCGGACATCTGCTTATGGCCGAACACGTCCACTGCCACTTCCCTTCCGATCTCACACACATATCTTCCGTCGGCCACATGTATGCCTTCGGAAACCGCAATGACGACTGAACTCTTTTCTTTTGCAAGAGTCTTCACCTTCTCCATGAACGCATCCATGTCGAAGACTCTCTCCGGAAGGTAGATCGCGTTCACTCCCGTGCAGTCGTCCCCCTTGGCAAGGGCGGCGGCGGCAGTGAGCCAGCCGGCGTTCCTGCCCATGATCTCAACGATGCATATGGTGGGCTTCTTTGCGCCGAAGGACTCGTTATCCCTTATTATCTCTTTAAGGGAGGTTGCGATATACTTCGCGGCGGAACCGTAACCGGGACAATGATCGGTGATGGGAAGGTCATTGTCTATGGTCTTGGGAACGCCTATGAAGAGCTGCTTTTTGTTGTGGGCCGCAGCGTAATCGGAAAGCTGCTTCACCGTGTCCATGGAATCATTTCCGCCAGCATAGAAGAAGTAATTGATGTCGTGCTTCTCCATAACGGCGAAGATCTTCTCGTATACGTCCTCATTTCCCTCAAGAGCGGGAAGCTTGTATCTGCAGGAACCCAGGAACGCAGAAGGAGTCCTCTTCAGAAGTTCGAGACCCATCTCATCTGCCAGATAATCATCCAGATCCAGTATCTTGTCGTCCATAAAGCCTTCAATGCCGTGGATCATCCCGTAAACCTTGCCGGCGCCCAGCTTCTTCGCTTCAGCGTACACGCCTCCGATGGATGAGTTGATGACAGCTGTGGGGCCGCCGGACTGTCCTACTATCGCATTTCCTTTCATGTTCTGCTCTCCTTTCATTTTCAGCTTTTCGTTGTCATTTTCAGGGACAAAATGCCCGAAAATATCTTTCAGAACCTGTATGCACAGTGCAAGATATTATAGCAGATAAAAGATCTCCCCGCAACAGCAGGGAGAAGGCAACAGCCGCGAAAAAACACCTTTTACCGCCGGGGACGCAGGGGATGCTCTCCTTCACTTCTTTCTCATAAACAGGACCCACTCCCTGAAAAAGAAAAACAGCTTTCCGTAAGCGGGTATGGGGAATTTCCTCCCGATGCGGGCGGCTCCTCCGGGCATATTGTTGAAATAGGCTTTGGTGACCACCTTTATATTCCCGAAGACAGACAGGACTATCTGCCTGAACTCCCTGTATCTGTAGTAATTGATGCCGTCCCTGCAGTAGCCCTTATTTCTCTCGTATACCTCTTTCCAGGGAAGTCCCTTCTGGAACGGGTTCCGCACGCCGAGGAAGGCCCAGAGTTTGAGCCAGGCATCACTTTGCAGCACTCCCCCGAAGGGCACGAAAATATGCGCTTCAAGGAAGCGGTAAGGGCTCGGAAAAGAATGAAGGGTTGCTCCGGAAGGCTTCAGGACCCTGTAGATCTCCCTCAGGGCCTCTTCCGTATTTTGAACGTGCTCAAACACGGAGGAACTGAAAATAAAATCGAAGTAATCATCCTCGTAGGGAAGCACGTAGGGATCGAAACCGATCTTTCTGAAGTGAGCGGGATCAAGGGAGGGACAATCGATGATGTCGATGCCGTATGCGTCATAGCCGAGGGATGTAAAAGCCCTGACCATCTCACCCTCGCCGCAGCCGAAGTCCAGGATCCTCATCCCCTTTTTCAATGAAAACCCGAGGTCCTTAAGCATCCCCGTCATGCATTCCGCCACATAGACATATTGTTCCAGAGCATTATCGTTCATACAGATCCGTTCCTCCTTAAAGCGCTTCAGGCCCGGGGTGCGCAAGTCATGAAAATCCTTCATGTCCGCGCAGTCCCTGAGCCTGATACGATGCATTTTCCCGACGGTGGATTTCTGTGACTCCGATCACCCGTCAAGTATAACACTGTGCACACCTTATCCACAAGAGGCCATTATTTGGTTATGTTTCCCCGGTCTTATTTCCCGTAGCGGCTGCAGGGCAGATCCGGCATCCGCTGCAGCTGCTTTAGTCAGGCGTGTTTCCCGGCACTCCTGCAGGATCCGCACTTGGCGCAATGCCCGCAGCTCCCGCCGCAGCAGGACACCCCTCTTTTTTTGTCTCTGATCAGCTTCCGTATTATGGCCGTCACGATCAGGATCAAAAGCAGAGAGATCAGTATCGTTCCGAGATTATCCGTCAGGAAGGTCATTCTCACGCCTCCTTCAGGACTTTCGCGGTCAGCTTGTCAGCCTCTCTGTACTTTTTAAAGAAGAGCATGTAGATGATGACTGCCAGAGCCGCCACTGCGAATACCAGGCCGATCACGCTGACGTGTCCGGTGAACAGTCCGCCGAACTGATTGATCATGAAGGCAACCACGTAGGCAAAGCCGCACTGATAGCCGATGGCAAACCAGGTCCACTTTGTGTTGTTCATTTCCCTCTTTATAGCTCCAATGGCGGCGAAGCACGGCGCGCAGAGCAGATTAAACACCAGGAAAGAAAAGCCTGTAACGCCGGTAAAAGCAAGAGCAAGCGACTGCCAAGCGGTCATGTCTCCGCCGCCATAGAGTATCCCCATGGTGCCCACGATATTCTCCTTTGCCACAAGGCCGGTGATGGAAGCAACGGCAGCCTGCCAGTTTCCCCACCCGAGAGGGATGAATATCCAGGCGATCAGATTTCCGATCCTGGCCAATATTGAGAACTCCAGTTCATCCTCGGCCAGCATCCTGAATCCGTCCTCTGCAAATCCGAAATAACTCGTAAACCACACTACGATCGTGGACAGCAGGATAATGGTACCCGCCTTCCTGATAAAGGACCAGCCCCTCTCCCACATGGATCTCAGGACATTTCCGAGAGTAGGCATGTGATAAGCGGGAAGCTCCATTACGAAGGGAGCGGGATCCCCCGCAAACATCCTGGTCTTCTTCAGCATGATGCCGGAGATCACGATGGCCGCCATCCCGATAAAATATGCGGAAGTGGACACCCATGCGGAGCCCCCGAAGATGGCGCCTGCTATCATTGCGATAAAGGGAACCTTTGCGCCGCAGGGGATAAACGTGGTGGTCATGATGGTCATGCGTCTGTCGCGTTCATTTTCAATAGTGCGGCTTGCCATAACGCCCGGAACGCCGCAGCCGACGCCGATCAGCATCGGGATGAACGACTTTCCGGAGAGCCCGAATCTCCTGAACACACGGTCCAGAACGAATGCGATCCTGGCCATGTAGCCGCAGGCTTCAAGGAAGGCAAGCATCAGGAACAGGACCAGCATCTGCGGGACAAAGCCCAGCACAGCGCCGACGCCGGCGACGATCCCGTCGAGGATCAGTCCCTTGAGCCAGTCGGCAGTTCCCGCGGCATCGAGACCGGACTCGACTAGAGCCGGGATGCCGGGTACCCAGGTTCCGTACGCTGCAGGATCCGGCTCACCGCCGATCTCCTCAAGAGTCTTCAAGGCTTCCTGATAATCCTCCAAAGTCGCTGTTTCTTCCGCGATCTCCAGAGTCTCTTCATCCTCGATAAAGTATGTAAACTCACCTGCAGGAGCGCTTCCGTTCTCTTCCACATAGGCGTCATACCCGTCCACGATGGCCTGAGCCCCGGCGAAGCGTTCCGATATCTCCCCGTAGCCGCCGTCCATTCCGAACAGGTGGAATCCGTCTCCGAAGATGCAGTCATTTGTAAAGTCGGTGGCAGCAGCTCCAACCCCCACCATGGCGACCCAGTATACAAGGAACATGACCAGAGCGAAGATAGGCAGACCCAGGAAGCGGTTTGTTACGATCCTGTCTATCTTGTCGGACACAGACATGGAGCCTGCGTTTTTCTTTTTGTAACAGGTTTTTATTACCTCTGCGATATAGACATAACGCTCATTCGTGATAATGCTCTCGGCGTCATCGTCCATCTCCTTCTCCGCCGCTTTGATGTCGTTTTCTATGTGGGCCATCTTTTCCGCGGGGATCTGCATGCGCTCCAGGACCTTGTCGTCGCGCTCGAATATTTTAATGGCGTACCATCTCTGCTGTTCCTCGGGGAGATCGTGGACGACAGCCTCCTCGATATGCGCTATGGCGTGTTCCACAGGGCCCGAAAAAGTATGAAGTGGCACCGTCTTTTCATTCTTGGCCGCTGTTATGGCCGCCTCCGCAGCCTCTGTCACGCCTTCCCCTTTAAGGGCGGATATGGCCACCACGCGGCATCCCAGGCTTTTGGAAAGCTCATCGAGATCTATCACGTCTCCGTTCTTCCGCACCACATCTATCATGTTTACGGCAGCGACAACAGGGATCCCGAGCTCCGTCAGCTGGGTGGTCAGATAAAGATTTCTCTCGAGGTTTGTTCCGTCGATTATGTTCAGGATCACGTCCGGTCTTTCATTGATCAGGTAATTCCTGGCAACCACCTCTTCAAGGGTATAAGGCGACAGGGAATATATGCCGGGAAGATCTGTGACCGTCACGTCCTCGTGCTTTTTCAGTTTCCCTTCCTTCTTTTCCACAGTGACGCCGGGCCAGTTTCCGACAAACTGGTTTGAACCCGTGAGAGCGTTGAACAATGTTGTCTTTCCGCTGTTGGGATTGCCCGCAAGCGCAATACGTAAGTTCATGGTTTTCAATCTCCTTTCGCTTTCCCTTACTCAACCTCGATCATTTCCGCATCTGCCTTTCGGATCGACAGCTCGTAGTTCCTGACCGTCACCTCGATAGGATCCCCGAGGGGGGCGACCTTGCGGACATAAACGGGGGTCTTTCTCGTCAGACCCATGTCCATGATCCTCCTTTTCACCGCACCCTCTCCGTGAAGCTTTACGACAGTTGCCGTTTCTCCGATACCTACATCCCGTAATGTTTTCACTGTTTATTCCTCCCTCCCTTTTCGGGTTGATCTGTTTCATCAGTCTGCCGGGCTCCATGGGCCGTTGGCTCTCCGCCCGTTTGGGGGCGGTCGGCGACATTGGCTCCCTGCCCGTTGTGGCGGCCGGCGGCCCGGATCCCTGCACTCTCAGGGCCGTTGGCTCTCCGCCCGTTTGGGGGGCGGCCGGCGACATTGGCTCTCTGCCAGTTGTGGCGGCCGGCGACCCGGATCACGAAACTCTCAGGGCCGTTGGCTCTCCGCCCGTTGTGGCGGCCGGCGACCTTCAGGCCCCGGCGAGATCCGGCGCCTCACACCATGATCTTTCTCGCCAGTTCATCGCTGACTGCCACGCGGCTTTCCTTCACTTTGATGATCAGGTTATTTCCAAGAGCGCTGATCACGCTGACTTCTCCGCCTACGTTGAAGCCCAGATCCGCCAAATGTTTTTTTACCTCCGGACTTCCTCCGATCTTCCTTATGATCTGAGGTTTCCCCTTTTCAGCATAAATTACAGGCATCATGTCCCTCCTCCCGGTTTCAGTGATTAGCGAATGCTAACTCTCGGGCGCCCTTATCCGCAAAACAAAACGCTGTGCAGGGTATCCGATCCGTCATTGTCGGATCATATCCCAGAAAAATCCGAGTTATGCTTGGCTAACTACCAAACAGTATAATTAGTTATTCATAACTTGTCAAGCGCTCTTCTTTTTCGCATCATTTTTCGTCGTTTCCTGCCTCCGGCCCACATGGGCGACGACGGTTCATTTTTTTTCGTCGTTTTTTCTCTCGAGCCCATATCAGCGACGACCGTTTTCTTCAATTTACGCCGGCAGCCCGCCTTTTTTTTGTTTTATATGTGCGATGGTCGTCGTTTTTCCTCTCAACCCCATGCCTTCGACGACGTTTTTCCCGGGATCCCTCTTCCGGCTCTCTGATTTTTCGTCGTCTATATTCGTTTGCGGACTTTTTCGACGACGATTTTTTTCTTTTCGTCGCACATATGCGTTTGCGAGATATTTCGACGACGGATTTCGGGGGGAACATTCATTGAAACCCTGACTCTTTGTCGATCGAGCAGGCATCATCTCGCACTTCGTGCCCGATGATGCCGGATCTGCGTGCGGGCGCATGGCTCACTGCCGACTACATCTCGCACTTCGTGCTCGATGATGTGCGTTCGCCATATGCCCGATTCTGCGTGCAAGCACGCATTCGGGCGCATGGCTCACTGCCGACACAGAAGCAGGGCCGGGAAAAACCGGCCCTGTGCGTCTGCATTTATTCAGGAAGCTTCTGTCATTCAGTGAACAGAGCGGTCGAATAATACCTGTCTCCGCTGTCAGGCAGAAGAGCAACGATCACCTTGCCCTTATTTTCCGGACGTTTTGCCAGCTGGATCGCTCCAAAGAGCGCGGCGCCGGAAGATATCCCAACCGAGATCCCCTCTTTCTTCGCCAGAAGCTTTGCGGTGTCGAAGGCATCCTGATTGGCGACCCTGACCACTTCATCGTACACCTTTGTGTTGAGAACGTCCGGAACAAAGCCTGCGCCTATTCCCTGGATCTTGTGGGCTCCTGCCCTGCCCTCCGAAAGGACCGGGGAATCGTCGGGCTCAAGAGCCACGATCCTGACATCCGGCTTCTGTTCCTTCAGATACTCTCCTGTTCCGGTCACCGTTCCGCCGGTGCCTACTCCGGCAATGAATATATCCACATTCCCGTCAGTATCCTTCCAGATCTCGGGACCGGTGGTCGCCTTGTGGATCGCAGGGTTGGCGGGATTCACAAACTGTCCGGGAATGAAGCTGTCCGGGATCTCATTTGCGATCTCCTCGGCCTTTGCAATGGCACCCTTCATGCCCTTCGACCCATCCGTCAGCACGAGTTCCGCCCCATACGCCTTAAGTATGTTGCGGCGCTCAACGCTCATGGTCTCAGGCATCGTAAGGATGATGCGGTATCCCTTTGCAGCGGCTATAGACGCAAGCCCGATCCCGGTATTTCCGGATGTGGGCTCAATAATGACCGAGCCTTCCTTCAACAGTCCCTTTTCCTCGGCATCCTCGATCATGGCCTTGGCAATACGGTCCTTCACGCTGCCGGCAGGATTCAGATATTCGAGTTTCGCCAGTATGGTGGCCTCGAGGGAAAGTTCCTTTTCAATGTTGACAACCTCCACGAGCGGAGTATTTCCAATGAGTCCCAGAGTTCCTTTATAAATATTAGACATGATCTTTTTCCTCTCTTTCTGATAAGATTATAGTACTTTTCACTTTAACGCAGCAAACCCGTTCTCAAGATCCGCGATAATATCGTCGATGTGCTCGGTCCCGATGGAGAGACGGATCGTGTTCTTATTGATCCCCTGGTCCTTCAGTTCCTCGTCGGAGAGCTGGGAATGGGTCGTGGATGCGGGATGGATCACAAGGCTCTTCACATCCGCCACATTTGCAAGGAGGGAGAATATACTGAGATTGTCAATGAACTTCCACGCTTCCTCCTGTCCGCCCTTTATATCAAAGGTAAATATGGAGGCGCCTCCGTTGGGGAAATACCTCTTGTAAACCTCGTGGTCAGGGTGGTCGGGAAGCGAAGGATGATTGACCTTTTCCACCAGGGGATGATCCTTCAGGAAGGCCACCACCTTCTGCGTATTTTCGACATGCCTTTCCAGGCGGAGCGAAAGGGTCTCAACGCCTTGTAAAAGAAGGAAGGCGTTGAAGGGTGATATGGTGGCTCCCGTATCCCTGAGCAATATAGCCCTGATAAATGTTACAAAGGCTGCCGGTCCGACTGCATCATAGAAAGAAACGCCGTGATAACTGGGATTGGGATCTGCGATATTCGGATATTTTCCGCTGGCCTTCCAATCGAACTTCCCGGATTCCACTATTATACCGCCGAGGGTAGTGCCATGGCCGCCAATAAACTTCGTCGCGGAGTGGACTACTATGTCGGCGCCGTGCTCGAAAGGCCTTATGAGGTACGGAGTGCCGAAAGTATTGTCCACAACAACGGGAAGTCCGTGTCTGTGAGCGATCTCTGATATGGCGTCAATATCAGGGATGTCGCTGTTGGGGTTGCCGAGAGTCTCCAGATAAATTGCCCTCGTATTGTCCTTTATGGCGCCTTCCACTTCCGAGGTATTGTGGGCGTCGACAAAGGTTGTCTCTATCCCGTACTGCGGAAGGGTGTGGGACAAAAGATTGTATGTTCCGCCGTAAATGGTCTTCTGGGCAACGATATGTCCGCCGTTGGCAGCCAGCGCCTGAACGGTATAGGTAATTGCGGCTGCTCCCGATGCAAGAGCCAGCGCGGCGCTTCCTCCCTCCAGGGCAGCGATCCTCTTCTCCAGCACATCCTGGGTGCTGTTTGTGAGTCTTCCGTAAATATTCCCCGCATCGGCCAGACCGAATCTGTCAGCCGCATGCCTGCTGTTGTGAAACACGTAGGAAGTAGTCTGATAAATAGGAACCGCTCTTGCGTCTGTAGCCGGATCGGCCTGTTCCTGACCTACATGAAGCTGCAGGGTCTCAAATCTGTAATCACTCATTTCGCATCCTCCTTATTGTCTTAGCCCGTTTCCGAG
>JAEELB010000164.1 GCA_016288705.1 Lachnospiraceae bacterium
GGCCGACATTCGAGGTATTATTACCAGAAATGCCGGGCGAGCGGAGCCACCACCAGCCAGGATTTCCGGCCATATAGCAATCGTAGCCCGGCTTATCGTCAGTGAACTTCGTTGTGACTGCCACACGGGCGGGGTCGTCGTCTGTACGTTCCTTTTCATCTGAATCGTCGGGTTGCGTAAACTCATTTTTAATAAAACCATAGTCCGGGTTCATGGATTCCGCCAATGACAGGCAAAAGATCCTGTCTTTTGTGTTTTCCCCGCCCGGAGTACCATGAACCGGATTATCCGGATTGACGACCTCGTTTGAAGAGATCGTTTTTATTTCCTCTTCGTCAAATGCGCTGTAAACGAAACTCCTGTTGCCGGATTTTTGGGAGAAATCCTTACCGCATTTATTCTGTTTATCGTCATAACCGTTCAGATAAGACCTCATGGTACAGGTCTCCCAGGTTACATCAGTCTGGGTTTCATTATACTGAACTATATCTATCAGCTTATCCGCAAGGAGAAGGGCGTTGCCGGATCCATCTATGTCCAGCACCCTCCATTTGATGGGTTCCTTTTCATCCGCGTAATATGTCTTCTCTTCACCCTTAAATCCGTTCAGTTCTTTGCCATCCTGGTCTGTATAGTATTCAGAATAATGATGATTTTCCGGATCCGGCTCATGCTTTGTTACTGTTGTATCCTTCTCAAAACAATGTCCGTCCCCATTTGTATCACCCTGCCAGTAGTTCCCGAACCAGATGCAGTCCCAGGTGGATACACCATCCAAAGTGCGGGGGATTTCTATTTCTGACACGTCAACCGTTCCGGCTGCAGAGAGGATATCATCATTTGTTTTGTCAGACGATCGTACAGGTATCCCTTTATTGTCAGCATATCCATTCCCGGCTTCAGCCGCCCTTGCCGTCCCTGCCCCGGGCAGCATGATGGCCGCTGAGAGCATTATTGAGATCACCCTTCTGAGTCCCTTTCCCATCATTTCTTCTCCTCTGTCATCTTAAAACTATTAAGGCATCAGCGCCCTCAGTTCACCACGAGTTCACAGTAAGCGGTGTTGTACCCTCCGGCGGCAGCGGTGACGACGTAACACCCCGGTGACGCGGATTCCCCCACGGAGATGACGGTCGACTGCCCCGTTGAAGGTTCGAGTGATATCCCATCCGGCGTGACCGTTTTCCCTGATGCATCGGTGCCCATGACCATCCATTTAGCATCCGGCCGGTCCTTCTTCGGCATGGAAAGCTTAAGGACCGCGGTCTTTGGCTTCGCAGCACCCGGTTTAGGCGCTTTCACGCTGATCGTGTTTTTATTGATCAATATATATGAGTTTTCATATTCTCCGGAAACGGAAACCTTTATGCTCTTTTTCACCTTTCCGCACTTAACGAACACTTCGGCATTTGCCCCCGGAGTTTCTGCGACCACATATCCCGACCTGGAAACCTTGACGCCCTTTCCTTTAACGCTGAAGGATGGTTTCATTGCATCGGTGCATCCCGTCTGTCCCGCGAGAATAAGCCTTTTCCCCGTCCCGACAGTCAGCGACGACAGTTCGGACTCTTCAGTCCCTATCGCAAAGTCTCCGGCCGGTGCCTTGACAATGACCTTTGTGGCGGCAGTAGTGGTGCCGTTTGCGTCCTCCATTGACCAGACGATGTAGGCCGCCCCCGCTTTCAGAGGTTCTATGTCGTAAACCGCCTTTGAGGGGTTCGACCTGTCAGGCGCGGAGAGTTCACCAATGATCCCCGGCTTACTGACATCGCATTTGATCACAAAACCGTCATCCCTCAGCTGGGCGGGAATGCCCACAGACACGGTCTTTTTGGTCCCGGCGTTCAACATCAGGGTTTTGGGAGCCGTGATCTTATACTTCTTTCCCTTTTCTCCTTCAATGGGTTTATTTTCGTAAACAGTACCGTCGACGGTTACCTTAAAAGGAACGGAGATCCCGTTACATTTGGCGGTGACTGTCGCTGCCCCCTTCACCACGCCCTTCTTAAGAGCCTTCGCTGTGACCACGCCGTCCTTTACGGATACACATTTGCACCTGGGATCGTCAAATGACACTGACCAGGAGACGCCGCAAACAAACTTACCGGTCTTATTCAGTTCCAGTTTTTTTATTTCCCCGGGTATCATGGTGACCTTCCTGTCTGCCGGGTCCACGTCTATGTCCTTTGTAACCGGTTCCTGATCCTCGGTAAATATGACCTTCACTCCTGCGGGAAAAGCATTCCTGTCGATCGTCACCTCCGACTTTTTCGCATGTATCTCTATCTCTTCAAGAGCGGTCTGGTTCTGGAACACGTATCCCTTTATGGTCTTCACGCCGCTTCCTATTGTGACCTTGGAAAGGGATCCGGCAGTGGCGCTGCTGGCGGAGGTAAGGGAGTTCTTATTGAAGCCGAAGCAGTTCTTTCCGATCACCTCCACGCTGTCGGGGATAAAGACTGTCTCCAGGCAGGGACAGTTGAAGAAGGCATAATCCTCTATCTCTTTGACTGTAGGAGGAAAGGCGATGGACTTCAGGTAAACCCTGTTCCCAAAGCCCCACTCACTTATCCCTTTGACAGTCTTTCCGCCGATCTCGGAAGGGATCTGGGCGTTGGTAATGTTATATACGCCCTTGATATAGCCTCTGTCATCTATCTCATAGTCCTTTTCCTTTGTACCTATTTCGTGCTTGTCGCTGCCGCCGGAGGAATAACCGTTCCAGTCGTCCTCGCCCTCGTAATCCTCGGTTCCCCATACTATCAGGGTTCCCTCCGGATCCTCGGGGAAAGCGTTATCTGCCAGATATTTAAGGTTTTCCCTGCTTCCCTGGAAGGTCACCTTCTGAAGGGAGGTGCAGTTCAGGAATGCGGCGTAATAGATATACCTGACGCTGTTGGGAATATAAACGGTCTCAAGGGATTGGATACCGTAAAACGCATAGGAGCTTATCTGCTTCACGGAATCCGGCAGGGACAGGTCTTCAAGGGAGGTTCCCTCAAAGGCTTCGGAGCCTATCATCCTGACGGTATCCGGGATGGTCACATGTTTCAGGGAATCCTGTCCGGAAAATGCTCCCTTCCCGATGGCGGTAACGCTTACACCGTTGATCACGGAAGGGATCACAAGGCTTTCTCCAATGACACCCGAACCGGTTATGGTTCCGGTTTCCTCATTAAACATCAGATATCCGCCGTCAGTGAGATCGAACCTGACAGAGCCGTCGGTGACAGTCACCAGACATTTCCCCATGAAGCCCCCGTCCTCGCTTATGGCTATGATGTAAGTTTCCCCGGTATCCACGCCTTCCACCTTGCCGTTGTTATCCACAGTGGCGACGGCCGTGTCGGTGCTTTTCCAGACCAATTTCCTTTCGACCGCAGTAACAGGCATAACTTCCGCCTCAAGGTATTTGGATTTGCCGATCTCCACGGTTTCATTGTCTTTCGTCACCGTAACCCCCGTAACACTTGTGGAATTCTGCCTCCAGTGAGCGTACACCGTGACGTCATTTTCGCTCCCGGCCACCAGGCGGTAGGGAGTGATCTTTCTTCCATTGTTCTCCCGGGGATCGGTAAACCAGCCTTCAAACACATATCCGTCCCTGTGAGGATCCGGAAGTAACCCGTAATACGCCCCTTCATAGACTGTTTTGTACTTTGAAGGAAGCTCGTTCCCGCCGTTTACGTCAAATAGCAGCTTGTAGCTCTTTATACCGGGAGAGGTTTTCCAGTCGGGGTTATACCGGTAAATGTCCGTCACATCATAATTACTCTTTGTGCCGCCGCTTTTCTGGTAACCGTTGGTCTTATAAAGCTTGTAGGTGTCGAAGCACACACCGTTTCCATGGTTCCCGTTTAAGGTGGTCACATAGACCCGGTCGCCCTTTTCCTCCACATTGGTCACGATGCAGTAATGGCCTATCCTCATGTGCAGCACGTCGCCTCTCGTAAGCTCGTGGGATCCTCCGGCCACAGTCAGGTCTTCCCAGGTCATTTCGTCTTCGTCGTTATTATTTATCATGCCGGAAGCGGCAGGGGGAAGTCCTGCCATCCGCAGGATATAGCTGCAGTACTGGCCGCACCAGCCGCCATAGCTGACATAGGGCACGTTCTTAAGCCACAGATAGTCCGGGGATCCCGCGAAAAACACGGGCTCCGCATATTCCCCGTTTCCGTTGGCATTGATACCCGTGAGCTCTGACCTGTCATCGCCCTCGTGGTAACCCACCAGTGCGGTGCCGATATCGATCACGTTCTGCAGCGGATCGTAGTCAGGGTCGCTGAGGGACGGAACCGACTGAAGATCCCGGTACCAGGGTCCTCTCTTAAACTCGGGACTCATGTCGCCGTGAAGCCAGGGAGTACGGTTAAAGGCGTATCTTCCCTTGCGGATCAGATCCATATCCCCGGCGCAGTTCACGATTTCCAGATCCGTGCAGTAATAAAAGCACTGTTCTCCGATCATCAGGAGGCTGGAAGGAAAAGTGACCTTCTGAAGGGCGCTGCACCTGCTGAAAGCGTAGCTGTCAATTGCCTCCAGTCCCTCCGGGAAGACGATCTCCGTAACCCTGTCATTCCCCGAAGAAGCGCTCTTTCCGATCTTCCGGATGGCGACACCGTCCAGTGTTTCCGGGATCTCCCCTCCCTCCCAGGTATCGGGGATCTTTGTGACAGTGCCCGTGGCGTGGTCCAGTTTCCACCCTTCATATCCGGCTTCCGACACCGTTCTCTCGTCGGAATACGTGCCGGTACCTGTGCCTGCCTCTGGCTCTCCGCCCTTGTCCGGCTTGACCCACCTGGCGTAAAGAGTCTGGTCCGAGTGCTCTCTGAAGAGCATGTAAGATGTGATCTTCCGGTCTCCCTCATCCCCCTCATTCTGTCCGGTATACCATCCGGCAAACTCATAGCCGGCTCTGGTGGGCAGGGGCATCAGGCCATAGAACGCCCTGTAGGTCAGTTCCTTATAGCGGGGATCCATGGTCCAGTTGGGCTCCTCCCCATCCTTGACAAGGGGATCTCCCCCGTTCACATCGAAATCGACCCTGTAATATGTGAGGTCGCTGACCACCGAAGTATCGGGAGAAAAAATGTATTTGATCACCGGATTCCGGTCCGGCCAGGAGTTCAGCACGCTTCCGGTGGCAGCCTCGATCCTGTATTTTTCCCTGGACACGTCATTATTATGGTTCCCGTCCAGAGTGTCGATGGTGACGATCCCGTCCTCGGCGCTGTAACTGGAGCCGTAGACCAGGCAAACGTGATTTCCGCCTTCGTAGTCAAAGTGCAGCACGTCTCCCTGCTTAAGCCGGTAATTGCCGCCGCTTCCGGCATAGGAGGTCTGGTCCCAGGTAAATGTACGCTCATCCGGGGTGTGGTACTTGCTTGTAAAGATCTCCCGGGGGACGCTGGCCATGGCGATGCACCAGGCCACGAACTCACCGCACCACATCATACCGGGCTCTCCCCAGAAATAGGTGTATTCGGAATAATCACCGTAGCCGTAGCTGGTGCCGTCCATATCGTTTAAGCTGTTGCCCTCGTGGTAGCCCAGCTGGGATTTGGCAATGACCGT
The DNA here is from genome assembly GCA_016288705.1 of Lachnospiraceae bacterium. Lineage (GTDB taxonomy): Bacteria > Bacillota > Clostridia > Lachnospirales > Lachnospiraceae > JAEELB01. The sequence continues at coordinate 5,575 of JAEELB010000164.1, forward strand.
GATATCGCTCAGATAGTGCTCCTTTCCCTTCAGATAATCCCGGGTGGCGGAGGAATGCAGGAGCCTGTAATAATTGCCCTTTTTATAGGAATCGCTGAAATCCGGCCTCACGAAGAGACAGTCCGTAAAAGCGAGATAACCCACATCTACGCCGTTATTTTCATCAAAGGGGTCAAAGCGGCTTCCCCCCAGGGTAAAGTCCGAAAGGCACTCGTCGAAACGGAAGGCGTAGTCCCCGATCTTCGTCACTGTTCCGGGAAGGCTCACCCTTTCAAGATCGTCCCTGTACTGGAAGGCGTTGCTGCCGATGGCGGTAACCGTTACGTCATTTATCTTTTCGGGAATGATGGCCTCTGTGATGTTCCTGTCGGAATTCGTGACGGTTCCGGTGCCGGTGTCAAAGTATATATTTCCACCCTGCACTTCATAAGATACCTGGCTTCCCACCGCATCAGGGGCTGTATCATACTCATCCCCGCTTATCGCTTCACCGTAAAACTCCTCCTCCCCGGCTGCAAACACCGCCGAAGTTACATCAGGCAGCCCCGAAAGGGCAATAAAAACAGGGATCAGCCCGCACAAAAATCTTTTTAAGCTCTTATCAATATGGATCATGTTGGATCCCCCTTTCACATCTATGTGCCGGATCGCCTGCAGTACGGATATATCCGCTGTCCGGAAGCGGTTTTAAGCATTTCCTTCGTCATTGTACAGAACAATCCCTGTACGCGCAACAGGGTCAGTTTTTTCTGCAAGATCGTGCCCCGGTTGTTACTGTTCCTCAAATATCGGAAGCTATTCCCTGAGCCGGATCTCCATTACTTTAGCATCCATACTATCCTCATACATAAAGTTACACCTCTTTCTGTTAGTATTTTTTCAGCGATTAATACTTTATCACAGAAGAGGTGTTCTTTATTTCTAAATATTTAATTTTCCAAGTAAAACTTTACGCTAGCGCACCTGTTTTCATTTTATGCAGAGAAAACTTTCTTCCCCTCAAAATAGGTAGCCGCAGGCTTGGCAGTGTGTATGTCATCTTCCGGGCAGGACAGCACGTCTTTGTCAACGAGGAGGAAATCCGCATATTTGCCTTCGCTGATACTTCCTCTTTCTTTTTCAATAAACATCTGCCTGGCACAGCCTATGGTAAGTGCTGTAAGAGCCTGCTCTCTTGTCAGGTGCTCTTCAGGCCACCATGGTTCTCCTTTCACAGTCGGATGTACGCATGTAACCGCGATCTGCATAATACCGAACGGATCATCAGGGCAGCCGCTCAACGCGGGGTAATCCGAATGTGAGGACACATTGACGCCGTTATCGAAATAGGATTTCATGGGATAAGATTTGTCCTCCATGCCGGCTGGAACCATGGTTTTCAGCATCTCAGAAATCCCGGTCGGCATATTATGCCAAAGCATTCCCGAAGTAGCATAGATGTTATGTTTTTGCATACGCTCCCAGTCTGTGTCGTTTACGTTACGCACATGCACGATCGTATTGCGCATCTCATCCTTCCCGCCGCCCACAAATGCACTGACAGCGCGGTTAACTGCCTTGTTACCCATAGTATGGATATGCATGGACA
>JAEELB010000165.1 GCA_016288705.1 Lachnospiraceae bacterium
CGGAGCTTATCCCTTTCCGCATCCGTAAGACCTTTTGTGTCCACTATCTCGTTGATATTTATCATTTATCCGACCCTCATTTTCTTTTGCGGATTTCGTTTGCTGGTCCTTGCGCCGTACAGGGCAAGAGCTGCCGCTTCGATGGGTGTTGCGTTTTCTCCTCCGAAGCCCCAGCCCTGCTGCCCGATAGGTCTTTTCGTTGAAGTAAGAGCGCTTTCGTTCAGATCATCCTGACCCACGCTATACCAGGTTAGCGTCCCTTCTATGACCGCATCCGTTATCATCCCCGTAGCCGCGATCACATCCCTTGAGTTTGCTTTTATCTTTGAACTCTTGTATTTCCAGGAATCGGATATTTTGTCTATCAGGACATCGACTCCGTTCCGGCCATCTATGACCACACAGCATGCTTCCCTGCTCCTGGGAGCGAGCCAGTCGGCAAGCCATTGCACGCCTTCACTCATTGACTTTCTGGCAATAAGCTCTACCCTCGTTTCTTTTTCCCCTATAACCGCACCTGCAAGGCATACCTCTGCGCCATCGGCAGAAAACTTCACTCCGAATGCAGTTTTCCCTTTTGGCTTTGCTTTGTTCGTGGCGCAGGCTTCCCATTTCTCACGATCAATGGCCGGTTCAGCCGCTTCCAGAAATGGAGCCCACCATCCCAGTCTCTCTCTGGCAAATCCATCAGGAGACATTGTTCTGAGTTCTTCAGCTGTAAATTCTTCTGTCAGGTGTATCCCCAGGGCCGGATTCGTGATATACCACAATGAGGTATCGGCCACGTTTATTTCGTCTATCCTGTCTCCGCCCACGCTCCACTCATGCCCCGCGTCATGCTTCCCGGGGACCTTCAGACAAACATCCCTCCTGCGTCTGAAGACTGTTCCGTGACATCCGGGATATGGTGGAGTTCCGGTGTAGATAAGCTGTCTTGTTCCTGTTGTGGAGGCGGCAAGGGTGGACATGATCGCCTCAAGCTGATCCTCCGTAAGCTCCTGCGCTTCATCGAAAACTATAAGCGATATCCCGTCAAAGCCTCTCGCGGCCTGTCTGGATCTCGCACAGAATTCTATCGCTCCTCCGTTATCCAGTTCTATACATTCCTCGCCGTTTGTGTACCGGATATTCTTGACGATCTCTCCGATCTCCGGATGTCTTTTGTTCGTGAATATCGCCTCAAGCCTGCGGAAAGATTTCTTTGAAGTCCTCACCTGGTGCGCTGTATGCAGTATTCTCTCCCCGCCTACAACCATCCCGAAAAATTCTCTTGCTTCAAGGCATATGTTTTTCCCGTTTTGCCTCGGAACTGCAAGGCCCGCAGATGTCACAGTGTAATTGCCCGCCTTGTCCTTTCCGAGCCAGCAGTCAATAATGTCCTGCTGCCATCTGTCGAGGCTGCATCCGTATTCCTGCATAAGAAGACCGGCATCCGTCCCGTCCGTACTCTTTCTCTTCGGCTCAACCCTGATCCGGGGCTCCTGGCTCCCTTTCATGCCTTCTTCCTGTGCTTGTTCCTGACCAGTTCCAGTACCGTCTGACTCTCTGCAGCTTCCTTTACGGTCCCTTTCCCCTTTTCCTCGGATATGACCTTCAGTAATCTGTCCATACCGCTGAGATATGATTTCCACAGGCTCTCATAAGCCTTGAACTCAGGGTTTTCCTTGATCCCTTCCTGCCCTCCTCCGTTGTCGTAGGGGATGGTCGCATCAGAGTTCTTGATCTTCTCCCTCATATCGTCGAGCTTGGCCTTCATCCAGGCTGTGTTCTCGATCATGGGCATCAGAACCGCTACCCTCGCCTTGTCCGTTCCCTTCGGGATCAGCTTTTTTATGTTCCTGACCTCTTTTTTCTTTTTCGCTTCGAGCTCATCCAAGTCCATCCGGCCACCCTCTCAAAACCGGACGAAAAAGGCTAATTTTTTATCACTTTTTTCAATCCGGTTTTTTTACTGTTTTTCTGACCCATTTTTACGCTGCTCCGATCCAGATTTTTCAATGGTTTGAGGGATTCTGACCACCCTCATAAAATCACCATTTTATTGATTTTTCTTAACTTTATTTTATGACCCCCATCTCTCCTGGTGTCTCGCGGGGGTATTTTGGCGCTGGACGGCGGGGGGCACCTTACCCGGGGGCCGGGAGACTCCCCCACCCCTTACCATTCGCCGCTTGTCTGGATGACCGATCTCTTCCGCATCCGTTCGGGAATAATAATTTTCTTCCCTGTCCGGGCCCCCTTCCTTGCATTGCAAATGTAATGGGCGGCCTGCAGATTGTTCCAGTCTTCGGCAGCTGCTCTCGGTGATGAGTATCCGTATTGCTGCCATAAGCTGACAGGATGAATCTCATCGATCACAAACGACAAAGGATGATCGCTGTTGCTTGGTTCGTCGTAATGAATGGGCCCGAGAGCTCCGCGGCATATGCCACAAGGAGCCTGCATGGCCTTGAACCTTGCTCTGTTCTTCCGCCTCAGGTTTCCGTTCTGGAAGCGCGGGTTCGATCCCTTTCCCATATCACTCCGATCGACAGCTCTGTATGCTGCCATGATCCTGATGCGCCTGTGCCCCGGGCTATGATATGTTCCGGGGCGCTGCCTGACATGCCCCCCGGTATGTCCCGGGAGGGCATCAAAAAAGAGAGACCCCCCGGTCTGTTCGGGTGCCTCCCTCTTTCTTACTCTTCACAGCCTATACTATATCACAGAAAAAAGTATCAAAAAGTATCATCTTTTCCAGAACCGCCTTGCTTCATCCAGCGCCTGTCCGTGCTTGCGCTTTATGTCGCTTTCACTGTACCCAAGTTCCGCGCTTATCGCTTCCCACGTCATGGGTCTGTCCTCTATGTAGCGCATATACAGCAGTCTCCGGTAATCTGACTTCTCTATGAGGTTTATAACGGCTATGCAGTCCTTTTCCCTTGCGATCAGGCTGCGGATGTGCTTTTCGATCTCCCTGTCCAGATCGGCTATCTCGGATCCGAGCTTCAGCATCATGTCCTCCGGTGATGTCTTTACCTTTGGCTTGTCATACCTCATGGCTCCGGAAGTAAGCATGCTCACCTTGCTCTCCCTGAGGAGCTTGAGCTCTTGTATCTCTTTCTTTTCGGATCTGAGCTGCCTCAGCGCCGTTTTAATGTCCATCTTCACATCCCCTCACTACTATCCCCGTCTTCTCTTTCAGTTCCTTCAGGATCCCCCGTGTGACTCTATATCTTCAATTTCTACCGCATTTCTTACCGCCATAAGTAAACATCCTAATTTCTGCTTGCCCTCGTCTGTCAGATATTTTTCGATACACTCGGCACACATTTCGTAGCCGTCAAGATATGCTTTCTGTTCACCTTTTGTGCGTAGTGTCTTTCCTACCTCCCCATTGCTTCAACTATGCGGATGTGGAGCCGATAGTACTCTTTTCCTTGTTCCGCTCCCCATTCTTCCTTGCCTGGTCCTGTGTCGAGTGTCACCGTTGCGATCAGGGTTGGGGCTGTCCTGCTGTATCCATTGCGGAACGCCACCCGGCGCTCCGCTTCCCCTCCGATCAGGCTCCCTTGCCATGCAGCGTTAAATCGTGCCGTCCAGTAGGGCTTGATCTCTCGGTATTCCTCGGTCTTTTCTCCGGCGGCTATCATGTCGAACCACCGCTTTTTGATTGGTAATGTCAGCATGGCGTTTCCTCCGCTTCAGAGCGTTTCGCGGAATGCCTGAAGACTTCGCCCCTCCGAGCATTCCGTTGAATGACCCACCGAAAATGGTGTATCGTTCAACCATACTTCCTCACTTTCTGTTCGCTCTGCACTCCATTTTCAGCATCTTTACATACCGGCATTCCTGGTCGGCCTCCATGGTGACCCTGAGCTTCTTTTCCCTGATCTCTCCCAGGATCCCTTCCCACAGCTGGCGGTTCTTTACTTCACCGCCTCTGGTGGTGAGCCAGCCGGTTGACTCCCATCTGCGGGGCATGTCCATGGTCCATAGCCCTGCGATCCGGTCATCGTCCAGGTGTACCACCACCTCGCTTTCTACCCGGATGTGGTTCAGTGCGATCTTTATGGTCTTCAGCCTGGAGCTGTCCGGTGTGGCCACCGTCAGGTGGCAGTACTGGGGAGCCCTTGTCTCGACCTTGCCGGATGGCATCCTGCACTCGATCATAAATCCCGTGACTCCCTCCCTGTCATTCGGGAGACGCAGCGTGGACGCTATGTATACATGAATAGGGTTTGGGAACATCTATAGCCTCGACTTTCCGAAGATCTTTATGAATTCCTGTCTGCTGTGATCCTGCTCAAATATCCTCTGGGCGTCCCTCTTCAGCATATCCGAATACTCCTTCGAGTTCGGAGCATCATGGACAGCTTCCCGGTTCCCGGTAATGTCGCCCTCATGGTGATACAGGCATAGTGTCACTATAAAGCCGTATTTCTCCGAGGCTCTTTTGTATGGCCCCGAAAAAACGTGATGATGGTGCAGGTTCACCTTTTCTGTCTCGTCACCGTACAACCGGGCGCAGAGATAGCAGCGCCTCTCTGACAGATCCTGCATCACGCTCTTATATTTCATCCCGAAAGCCTCCTGAAGAGTGCGAGGATCCTCCCTTTTGCGCTCTCCACGAATGACTTCGGCCTGTTCTTCCGTTCGGTGTCCCGCCTCGCAGTTTCGGGCTTTTCCTCTTTCAGGCGGATCTCTTTCCAGTGGATGTACGGGGTTCCCGTCACCGGATTATGTCCCCGGTGTATGCTGCCTTTCACTACCGCGTAGCCGGGAGCGGGTTTCGGGTCCTCCCTCCAGAGGCGGAGCACGGTCTTCCTTGCGATCATCTTCTTCTCCGGTTTCGGATAATGCAGATTTTTCGAGGCGTGCATCCGGATCAGGGCTTTCTTTTCCTCCAGTCCCTCTATGTCCAGATGCAGCTGTCCTCCCTCATCGCTCTCCGGTTCCTTGCAGATATACTCTGCCAGCTGGTCATAACCTCCGGATCCGGAGAGGGATTCAATGTCTACCGCTCCATGGGTTCTCTCCTCCGGCTTGATCGATGCGTGCCAGGCTGTCTGAAGCGCCTCGATATTGTTGACCCCTTCCAGATAATTGCAGATCATGTGGATATGCACCCCGCAGTTCCGGCCATATTCCAGGCGGTACAGGTATCTGAAGGGCTGCCCTGCTCTCCGGTATATCTCCCTGATCTGCCGACGGCACCGGGCGAAGTCGCTGATCACTTCCTTCAGCGGCTTCCTGGTGCCCTTTTTATATTTAAAGCAGACCCAGTTGTCCCCTCTCTTGAAGTTGGCCTCAATGAGCCTGCGGTATTTTTTCGCTTTCTGTTTATGGTTCCATTTTTTGATCTGTTCCTTTGTGGGTGGAGCTGTCCTCCCTCTTGATCCGGATCTGACTCCCGTCCACCCCACTTCCATCTCTCTAACCTCTCCGAGGTCGTATGTCTTCAATGAAAAACCTGCCATGTTCCTGTCCTAAAATTATTGTTGTTAATAGCGCCTTAAAATGTTTCTTCTATATAAACGGTGATGGTCTATCCGGCCATCTCCCCGGTGTGTGCGCAGAGCTCGAAGCGGTGAGCGCAGTCATTGACCTGGGTGTGGTACTCCATGAAGTGCATCCCCTTTCTGGCGTCCTTCCACTTGCCGCAATGCTGCTCACAGTATCCCGGGTGCAGCTCCTCCATCATCTTCTGTATCCTGTTTCCGTGCGGGCATATCAAAGTATTCATTTTGAAAAATAATGACCTCCTTCTTTCAGTACCGGTTTCCGGATATACCTTTTGCTTGAAAAATAAAGGACCTCTGAATTGGATCGGAGCTGTAGCTCTGCGATCACCGCCCCGTAATCCGTGATGTCCGGCGTGTATCTGTAGATCGCGCCGTTCTCTACTGTCATGAACTGCCCGTCTGCAGTCAGCACTTCGTACACATTCCCAGGGAATCTGGGATCATCCACCCGGTTCAGGATCACATCTGCCACAAGCCTCTTCCCTTCCATGGACTGGTTCCCGGCCTCTGCATGGACTACCCTGGCCATCAGGTCGATTTCGTCCTCAGGGAGCGTGAAGAGAGGCACCGATACCTCGGTGCTCTCTTCCTCCTGTTCTTTCATGGGAATTGTTTCAAGATATACGTCAGGATAATAAGTATCCCTGATATGAAGGATCCTCTTCTGGTCCTCTTCGATCCGGGAGTCCATCTCCTTCATGTCGGCGCTGACTGCAGCCATGGATCTGCAGGCCCCCGCAAAGGTAATGAGCAGGATGATCCAGGTGATCGTAAGGAGTACTCTGTCTCTCATTCGTCAGCCTCCTCATAAAGGGAACTTGTTCCATCAAGTAGACTCCTTGCGTCTTCTCTGATGGAGAAGCCGAACTTTTCGAGGATTTTCATCCTTTCCTTGATTTCGAGGGCTTCTTTTACTTCATATTCGGCGTGAAAGTTTGCCGGAGAGAGTTCTCCCAACTGAATCCCCAGGCAGGCTATCATGGACTGCAGCATGTCGAACTGGGATATCTTATCGTTAAGGAGCGCGTCGTTCTCCATTTCCTCTTCCTTGCTTTCGAATGTGTCGTCCTCGTAAAGGTCGGGGAGCTCTGCGTAACTCAAATACGTGCCCCTGTCTAACAGGAAATACCATATATTCTCCTGTATCTCAGGAATGTCCTTTTCCTTACACTTGTATTTGCCGTCAATAATGTCCCGGCAGAAAAGGCGGATCTGCTTTTGCTGTTCGTCCCATATTTGACGGATCTCATTGTACTTACGCTGCTTTTTCTTCCTCTCGCTCTCCGCCGAAGCTGACGTTTCATCCTCGTCCTCTACTTCGTATTCTCTCTTCTTCTTGATGTAGATGATCGTCCCGTAATCGGGCAGGAAGTAGACCACCTCCGTGTCGTTGGACATGGGGTCTATCCCCATTTCCTCTTTGATCCTCTTTACATCTTCCCTTGCGGTCTTGCCGCAATCAGGCTGACTATAATCTATGCTGCCAAGACCAAGCCATTCAGAGCCCCACCGGTTCGCATCCTTGGGGGCCTTGAACATCCCCTCGCACTCAAGATATCTGACTATGGCGTCCCGCCTCTCCGCGTACACTTCATCCTTTGCCGCCTGCTCGGCAAGGAACTTCAGGTTGTCGTTCCCCTCGGCTCTTTTCAGCACCTCGTCACGCTTCTTGGGATCCTTGATCTTTTCCAG
>JAEELB010000166.1 GCA_016288705.1 Lachnospiraceae bacterium
ATGATCGTCCATACGGACAGAGGCGATAAAAAACAGATTATTGAGCAGAAACTTATTGTTTCATACTCTATCAAATATCGTGACTTTATGCGTCACGTAAGAGAAGGACAGATCGAACGCGCAATGAGAATGGTGGAATCCAGCGAGAGGACAATCAACAAGAAAAAGCAGAATGATCCAAAGCGGTTCATATCGGAAATTCTCCGATTCCTGTGTATTGAGCAACCTTCATGGCTCCCTGCGTGCTCGGGCTAAATACAACCTCTTTTTTCATGATACTTCCTCTATATATCAGCTCGTCTCGAAGGCGATGAATATAAAAACTAGCCTATGTCCGTAAACAACGCTTAGACGCGTACGCATATCTGGCAGAGGCAACAAGAAACCTCAAATCATCTCCAAACAGCATGGGAGAACAAGGATATGTCAAACAACAAACGCGAATACAACGCAATGGTGCTTGAAAAGGCGAAGGCCATCTATGTGACCGTGAACCCTTTCATTTCTAGCGCGAAGGTGGAATCGGATCCTAACGCAAACAGCGACATCCATTAATCAGCCGAGGGGACAGGTTTTCCATCGGTACGGTAGACCGGGAAGGCTTTGCTGATTATATCTATCGGCACATCCGTTTCATCGTAGCGCCTCACCCAATGAAAAACACCGACTACGTCATCGTGCCCTTCCTGAAGAAAATCATCCACTGGCCAGGTATTGCTGTCAGCGCCGCAGAAAATAGGATTCTGCCCCTCCGGAGGATCCTCCCAGCTTCCAAGGAAATAATCTCCCACTATGTCGTCTTTTCTCTGTGCTTTGTAGATAGTTTCATAATGCCTGAGGTGTCCATAGAAAAGCGGCCTTTTATCCTCAGGAACCCTTGATTCCCGTTCATCGTCGAAGTATTTCGGAGTATAATACGTGTTTTTCGCTTTGCAGTAGCCAAATGCATGGTTTTGGACATAAAAGAACACATATAGCCTTCTGCTCAAATGTTGATCCAATACTTTTAACTCGTGCTCAAGCATCGGAGGGTTAGCCGTAGTATCATACTTATTTGCAAACACCCAGTCATCCCAACCGGTACCGGGAACAAGTCCCACATATTTACATTCAAATTCCAGGGTACCATCGCTCAGCCATTCTTTTTGCCAGAGAATGTCATAACAATAGATGTGCATATCCATCCAGAGTTGAAGAAGCGATTCATCATAAGGATCCACGCCTTTGGCTCTCTCCTCAACGATACTCTCCCACCGTTTCGGATTGTAAATACCATAGCTTTCCACATTCCTCTGGGAAAGGGCATAGTAAGCATGCCCCTTATAATGGCAGGCATGAACCGTGGGTATGCCGGGCTTTCCGTATAACCTGAACATACCTTCGGCATCCTCGTCCACATAGCTCGTAGACCTCCCCGAAGCGCCAGTCGCCCCAAGGCTCTCGCCTGTCCCTGCCAATGTCCCATCCATGCCTACAGATGACACGCCGTCAACCGGGTATGACGGATTTTCCACCACCGGAGATCCGGAGTCGCTGTATTCATATTCTTCTGCGAGATAGCGGTTTCCCTCCTGATCTTCCTCCCATATCTTTTCATACACACAGCCGGCCCTGGTGTCCGGGAAACCGTTCACGTTCAAGTCGGAAACCGGTGATGAATAGTACAGCTCATAAGTCTTCTGACCATAGCTGTATATCTCATAGGTTCCAACGAAGTTTCCGTCATCGTCCTTGGTGTAATGCCTTGCGAACCGTAGCTTGTCGAAATCCTCCCCTGTGTCCGCGCCCTCCCAGTATTCCTCGTAGCCACGCCTTACGTTGTACTCGGTTTCCACCGCGCCCGAAAAGTCCTCATTTGCCTTATCGAGATCCCCGCCCGCAAGCTCCCTCAGGGTCTCCTCGGTATCGTCCGCAGAGGAGATAAAGGCATTTTCCATCTGCTCCCAGGTTTCGTATGTCCCATTCCCCGCAATATTGAAGTATTCTTCTGAGTAATCAGAAAGCGCCATCATTACTGACCCGTTCAGGGCTATATCCTCTCTGTAACTGATAGCCGTCTTCTTTGACTGCACTCCCCCGACGCTTTCGGTGAACCCTTCATATCGCGTAAATGAAGGCCCGGTCCTTACATTGGGTGTTTCTATCTCCCCGGCGATCTCTCCGGCGATAATAAAGACCTTTTCAGTATTTATGGAGTTTTCCGGCTTGTCATTGCCTTCCTCATCCGTCCTCATTACCGCCCCTTCAGCAGCCTTTCCATTGTCAGGATAGAGGATTATGGCGGATGAAGCCGCATCCGCAACGAGAGCCATCTCTGCGCCCTTTGGATATATACCGAAAAGCCCATCTGAAAGTACACCGGCCCCGCCACAGAGCCTTACTATAGCTGCCGCTTCCCTCATGCTCTCTATGGTTGCCAGGAATTCTGAGTCATTGTGCTCCCTGTCCTCAGCCTTCATAGAGAGATCTGTTTCTATCTCGACAGCTGAATCAAGTACGGCTGTCGCGATATCTCCGGCCTGAAGCGCAAGATACCTGGCTTCCTGCTCCTTCGCTTTGTCGGTGCCCGCAAGAGAGTATAGAACTGCTGCTGAGGTCTTAAGCTTCCCGTAGGCCACTCTTACACTTTCAAGCCTGTCCGCAGCCTCCTTCCGGGCCTCTTTGCTGTACGATATGGCATCATACCGCGTCATCCGTTCCAGCTTGTTTTCGGATACAAGCTTTGGCTCCTGTGCGGTTCCCTCGCCGTCCACTTCACCGGATGAAGCCACCTCATCTGTGTATTCCACGATCACGGTCTCCGTATCGAGCGCTGCCAGATCGTCCATTGCCCATCCGGCAAGTATCAGATCCTTAGCCACCGCCTTTATCGCAAGGGCTTCCCCATCCTTCGAAGCAGTGAGCGTAACGCTGCTCTCGGATGACACCTGAACATCAGCATCCATAAGCTTACGATGAAGCGTCAATGGATCGCACACAGGCGCAAGGGTATCCTTGTCCACCGCCAGCACCCAAAAGTCAAACAGATCATTCCGGGTGAAAGCATCGAAGGCCACTTCCCCGGAGCCGGTCCTTGTGTCAAACCGTCGCTCCTTTGCCTTTCCTTCCACAAAAGCTTCCGCTATGAATCCGGTCTCATCGGTGCTTCCTGCGCCGGAAAGGGTCACTGAGAGTATTTTATCTGCACCATAGAAATCCTCCCCTGCGAAAAGCGTCGGACCGCTGATACCTGCCGGTTGATCGGGAGCAATAAAAGATGAGACGGTTAATTTCTCCCCATCCGTAAATCCCTTTGCCTCACCGGGATATGCCTTGGTTTCCTCCTTCTTAACCACCGTTATGTACACTGTATCCTTGACCTTCTTCCCACAGCTTACGGTTATGGTTCCGGGTTTCCCCGGCTTTGTAAGAGCTGAGGCCCAGACCACGCCATTCTTCACCTTGACACCGCCGGAGCCGCTGATCTTAAGGCTTCCGAGATCTGTGGTGTTGAAAGGTGAGACCGCAGCCTCAAGGATCCCGCAGGAGCCCTTTCGCATAGTCAGTGTTTTCCGGTCTCCGTCCTTTTCTATCTTAAGCGTCCCGCTTTCCGCGGATATCCTCTCGACAGGGCTTGCGACCGTGACCTTGCAGAGTTGAACGTTAGGGGCAGTGCTGGTCTTATTTCTGCTCTTCACCGTGATGTAAGCCGTGCCGGGGTTATTGGCCCTTATCCATGCTGTGGCAGTGGCTTTCTTTCCCTTACCATCTGCGGAAGAAAGGGCTGAGACCCCATCCACACTGACTATATCCGGGTTTGATGATTCACAGGCCAGGATCTCGCAACTGTCAGCGACAGTATCATTTTTAAGCCTGGAAGAAAGCGTGATGCCGAGGTCAAAGGTATTATTTTCTTCAGTGGAGACTATTTTCACATTCTTCTTTACGGAAAGGGTATGGGTCAGATCCGCCTTGTTGTCCGCGGACTCAGGAATCAGGGGAAATACGTACACCTGCACCATGGAAGTGAGATCCACGTTCTTTATCTTCCCCGTTTTAGGGTCGGTGACAGTCCTCTTCACCGTAGCAGATACCAGCACGGGATTGTAATTAGGCTCTGTTGCTTCCTTTGCCGTGATAATGCCATTTTTCACCGTGACATATCTGTTATCATTTTTGTAGACCAGATTCCCGTTCCTGTCCCTGCCCTTTGAGGAATCGGGCCATGACACCACCTTCCACGTCACTTTTCTGGGATCAGTGCTGTCATAAGGGTAAAAGGCAGTCCTGAGCGCCATCTGCTCACCGGATCTGAGCATGATTGTATTTTCAGGCTCCTTGTTCCAGCCAATGAAGAAGGTTTCCTGGTTAAAAACATCCGGCCTCGATCTGCCCTCACTGTCAAGGATTGAGATTTTTTCCACGGGACACAACACTGTGACCTTGCAGACGGCCTTTTTATTTCCGCAGAATGCGGTCACTATGGCTTCTCCGGGGTTTTTCGCATAAAAGGTCCCGTCTTTTCCGACTGTCACGATGTCCTTATTCTCTGTGACATATACGACCTCAGGAACGCTTTCCGCGCCCTTCATTGGCGTTGCTGCCGCAGGATTTGCCTCGCTCCTGCCTTTGAACAGGGTGATCTTCGCATTTGCAAATCTCAACTTTCCCAGTTTCGTGGTCCTGTCCCTGTCTGCGGGCTCTTCCTCAGGACTTTCACTGTCTCCGTCTTCAAGCACCTTCTTCTCGGTAAACTGAACCGTGACATCCATGTCCCCCATAACGAACGAAGTATGAGGGCTTTCAGGATCCTGGGGCAATGCTCCTGTGAGACTCCAGCGCACGAACTCATAACCATCAAAGGATCTGGTGCCTGCATGCTCCCTGCCCCAGTTTATGATGATCTCATCTCCAGGCACAGCGGAGATGGCGCTTTGACCACCAAGGGTAGCAGTCGCTCCGCTCTGAAGGCGGATCTCATGGTAGGCTATGGGTTTTGGCCCCGGCTTTCCCGGGCCCTTTACCGTGACCGTGAGTCCCGGCATCGGGAAAGCCTCAGCCCAGGCTTCGCCAGCCCTGCCAGCCTCAGTATCTGTCCTGGCGGACACGTTAGCAGAAAGTGTGACCTCGCTGTACCTTGAGGTATCAAACTCCGTGAAATCAGCAGGCTTGTTCCAGACAAGGGATACGGGGACAGCGATAGCATCCGGATCTGACCCAATTTCAGTCATACCGGGGATATGATTATCATATCCACTCCCTGCCTGGCCCGGAACGGAAGCAGAACTGTCTTCTCCAGGACTCCCGGATTCCGGAACGGAGCTCCTCGGCCTCAGTTTGATAAATGCGCTGTCGGGCAGGATCCCCATGAGTTCCTCCCAGCTTTTGCCAGAAGTCACTTTATATTCAGTTTTGTGAAAGGTTGTCAGCCCCTCGTCACTGTAATAGAAACTTCCCAGATCACCCACCCAGGCCTCGTTTGCTTCCGTGAGGAAACCGCCCACATAGTTCTTATTTTCAGAGCCGTCTCCTATGTAGAAAGTGCTGTTCTCAGCCAATTCCTTTTGTGGGATGTCGAAAGTGAGGGGAATGCCCTCTGCCTTTTTCTGATCCACATATCTGAGCCTCGATTTGAGAGCGTCCCAGTTGAGGGCGTCGTCCACGCCATCCAGTCCATCCACAACATACAGAGCGTAATTCTGCCCGGAAACAGCGTCATTCTTCGTATACCTGTACTCACCCTCTTTAGGCTGGACCACTGTGATGTTCCTGTTTCTTTCCGACGAAAGCGAACCCGAAGGTGTACACGCTTCAAGGACATCCTCTCCGAAAATGTCTTCCCCGTGTTTATTCACCGCCTCTCTGGCCATCGTAGTCACAGCCGGGTGTAAGATCAACAGGAACACAAGCACTGAACACAATGCGGCTATACGTCCGGACACGTTTATTTTCCTCATACTATCCTCCATCCCTCTATCCTTAAGATCCCTCAACTTCGCCTGCCTGCCGGGAACAGGTTCGAGATGATATTTCACGTGGCACTGCTCTCCGTTCCACTACACTGTTATAAGTTCGATAACGAAAGACAAAGATTTTCTATCACACTTATCCAGTCTGATCACTATAAATACTATTATCGTACCGGGAAACACAAAAAACAGGGCGTGACATTAATATGTCATTGAAATAAATGTGACTTGTCTTTA
>JAEELB010000012.1 GCA_016288705.1 Lachnospiraceae bacterium
ATCATTGACGAGGAACAGAGGGTCCACATGGCCCATATCGATATCCACTACGGCTATTCCGTGAACGGAGTGGCGGCCATACATACGGATATTCTCAAGGATACGGAGCTTAAGGATTTCAACCGTCTGTATCCGGAAAAGTTTTCGAACAAGACCAACGGCATCACTTTCCGCCGCTGGCTCTATTCCTGCAATATGGAGCTGGACAGCCTCATCTCCGACGCCATCGGGGAAGGCTTCAGAAAGGATGCGCTTCAGCTGGAGAAGCTCCTCGCCTTCAGGGACGATCCGGCATTCCTGGAAAAACTGGGAAAGGTGAAGCAGGATAATAAGAAGGCTCTGGCGGGTCTTATTTACGAGAAAGAGGGGATCAGGATCGATCCCGAAACCGTCTTTGACATTCAGTCAAAGAGACTTCATGAGTACAAGAGACAGCAGATGAACCTCCTGGACATCATAAGGAGGTATCAGGATATAAAGAACGGGATAATTCCCGACAGACCTGTCACCTTCATCTTCGGCGCAAAGGCTGCGCCCGCTTACGTGATCGCGAGGGACATCATACATCTCATCCTGGTGGTGCAGGATATGGTAAATAACGACCCCGTTGCATCCAAGTACATGAAGGTGGTCATGGTCACAAATTACAACGTGTCCTACGCGGAAAGACTCATTCCGGCCTGCGACATTTCGGAGCAGATATCACTCGCCTCGAAGGAAGCCTCAGGCACGGGGAACATGAAGTTCATGCTGAACGGAGCCGTGACGCTGGGCACCATGGACGGCGCAAATGTCGAGATCAGGGAGCTGGTGGGTGACGATAATATCTATATCTTCGGCGCCGACGCCGACACCGTCATAGCTCACTACAAAAATGAAGATTACGTCTCCGAAAAGATCTACAAAAAGAATCCGGTGATAAAGAAGGCCGTGGATTTCATCGATTCCAAGGAGGCGTTGAAGCTTGGGCACTCCGAAAACCTCAAGCGGCTTAAAAAGGAACTGGTGGGGAAGGATTACTTTATGACCCTTCTGGATCTGGAGGATTACATGAAGACCAGAGACAGGGTGATAGAGGATTACGGACACAAGACCGACTGGCTCAAGATGTCTCTCGTGAACATTGCAAAGGCAGGGTTCTTCTCATCTGACAGATCCATCAGGGATTATGACCGGGAGATATGGCGGACGCACTGAGATTTCTGCTGGGGCCTTCGTCTTCCGGAAAGACGGGCCTCATCCTTGAAGAAATGATCGGGAGATCCATTGAGGAGCCGGAGCGCAGCCTGCTCCTCATTGTGCCTGATCAGTTTACTCTTGCCTCTCAGATCGAGATGGTAAATAAACACCCCTATCATGTCATCACCAATATAGACGTGCTTTCCTTTGGCCGTCTCTCCCACAGGATACTGGAGGAGACCGGGCACGACAGAGCCGAACTCATCGACGATACGGGAAAGAGTCTTATCATCCGCAGGGAAGCTGCGGCTGTCAGGGAGGATATCCCCTTTCTTGAAAAATATCTGAAACGCCCGGGATATATACATGAGATAAAATCCATCCTGTCCGAATTCATGCTTTACGGAGTAGGGGAGACCGACCTTGTCAGGGCCGCATCGGATCCCGCCCTTCCCGTTTCTCTCGGGAACAGGCTCAGGGATCTCTCCACAATTTACGGGAAATTCATAACCGCTCTCGGAACGGAATACACCACAAGAGAGGACCGGCTCATGGTACTCGCCAAGGCCGTGCCTGAGTCCGTGACCCTTCGGGGGGCAAGGGTGTATTTCGACGGATTCACCGGATTCACTCCCTTGCAGGTAAATGTCATAAGGGAAATGCTCTCTGTCTGCGAGCAGGTCACCGTATCCCTCCTCTGGGACCACGGAGTCAGGGACGTGACTGCCGAGGAGGCGGAGGAAGCCCTTTTCCATATGAGCCGTCAGACTATCGATTCCCTGTCCGAGGCAGCGGGGGATCGGGGGATAGCCTTTGTGTTTTCGGAGGATGAGGCTTCCGGGAAGGAAGCGGCCTCCTCAGGGGAGGATGATCGGTCACTCGCGCCGGCGGACATAGCGGTCTCCGGGCATGGGAAGGAAAGCTCGCGCTCGCCGGCGGACGTAGCAGCCTCCCCACAGGATGAAGATCCCGGCTCCGCAGCCCTGGGCGTTCTCGAAAAAAATCTATTCAGGGAGAGCAGCCTTCCCGTTATCAGGGAAAAACCCGGGAATATAAAGCTCTGCAGGTACGGCGACCTCAGATCCGAGATCGAGGGCTGCGCCCGTGAGATCTTACGGTGCATAAAGGACCGGGGATACGCCTACCGTGACATCGCCGTGATAACCGGCGATCTTTCGGGGTACGCGGAAGAACTTCAGGACGTGTTTTCGGCGTATGAGATCCCCCTTTACATGGACTATACCAGGGGAGTATCCGGGAACGTTCTTTCCGTTTTCATAAGGAGCGCTCTGGAGATAGCGGACAGCGCTTTCAGAACGGATCCCGTGATGCGCTTTCTTAAGACCGGACTGGCCTTCGGCAGGGGAGGAGCTCCGGCGGACAGCGACCCTGCCCGGGATGAGGCCCGGATGATCGATGAGTTTGAACTGTATATCAGACGGCGGGGACTCCGCGGAAAGAGTTCCTATCTGAAGCCTTTTTCCGAAGATCCGGAGGACCCTCTTGAGACAGTCAGAAGGGAACTGATGCACGTCCTGGAACCTCTTCTCGGAGATAATAAGACCGTCAATGATTGGATCCGGGCCGTGTATGAAACGGTCGTCAGAGCAGGGTGCGAGGAAAAGCTGTCAGATCTCTCTTCGGAGATGAAGGCCCGTAAGGAATACCAGCTCTCAGGCGAATACGAGCAGATATACGGCTATATCATGGACCTGTTCGATACCTTCGTATCCCTCATGGGAGACGAAGAGGTGGCTCTTGAGGAGTTTCGGGGACTGTTCGAGGCAGGCATCGCGGAACTCAGGGTCGGCACCATCCCCCAGGATCAGGACAGAGTCGTGGCAGGGGATCTGGAGAGGACCAGGATCAACAGGGTGAAGGCGCTGTTCGTTCTGGGCTGCGACGACGAGAGCCTTCAGAATACGGAGTCACAGGGAGGTCTTTTCTCGGTAACGGACAGGGAATTGCTGGCAGAGGCGGGGCTCACCCTTTCTCCCTCCGTTCAGGAACTCATGTTCAGTCAGAGGATGTATCTGTACATGAACCTGACCAAGGCAGCGGAGCTGCTGTATATTTCCTGGCCCGATATAGGCGGGGATATGAAGTCCCGCAGGCCCTCATATCTGATCGGCGAGATCCGGAGGATATTTGAGGGGCTTGAGGTTACGGACGGATCTGCCATGCCTGAGGCCGAACGGCTGGTGTTTAAGAGGGACGCATTTACGCTTTTGTCCGGAGCATTGAGATCCACCCTTGAAAGAGATCAGGAAGGACGCAGGGATATAAGCGCTGCGGCTGCGGTGATAAAAGCGTTCAGAGACAGCGGTGAAACCGTTTCGGGGCCTGAAAGGACTGTTGAAAGGGCCTATCACGTATATGCCGGAAGACCGATCTCTACCGCCGCGGTCACGGGCCTGTACGGCAGGAACATAAGCACCTCCGTGTCCAGGATCGAGACCTTCAACGAATGTCCTTATATGTATTTCCTCAAATACGGACTGAGTCTCAGGGAGACGGTGGATTACGGCATCACCCGTCTGGATTCGGGCAATTATCTGCATAAAGTACTTGAGAATTTCGGCAGGCTCGCGGATAAGGACCGCCTATTGTGGGGGATGATGACAGATGAGGAACTGGAGCGGTATGCCCGGGAGGCCGAAGAAAAGGTAATTAAGGAAGCCGATATCATGAATCCCGCTTTTTTCGATACCAGACGGGGAATGTATGACCAAAAGAGACTTTTCAGGATATTGATGAGGAGCGTGAGGAACATCCGCCATCATTTTTCCGGAGGGAGCTTCACACCCGTCGGATTCGAGATGAAATACGGGGACACTGTCATTCCGGATGATCCCGGCCTTGTAAATAAAGGTTTTTCCATCACCCTTTCCGGAACCATTGACCGGATAGACCGGGCGGTGCTGGACGACGTGTCCTATATCAGGGTCGTGGACTACAAGACCGGCATAAAGAAGTACAAGCTTGACAGGGTCAGGGCAGGTCTGGATGTACAGCTGCCGCTGTATCTGAACTATGCGCTGAAACTGGAGAGCAGAAAGGGAAAAGAGGCCTTTCCCGCGGGCATGTACTATTATCATGTGGTTGACGATGTAAATCCGGTGACGCCCGGAGAGATCACTCCCGAAATGGCTCACAAACAGGAATTGAAAAACTATATGCTCGACGGAGCGACGGTGGCTGATGAAAAGGTGATCAACCTCATGAAGAGGGAGGGAGAAGAGGGGATCATTCCGCAGCTTCTCACCAAAGAAAAGACCATCAACAAAAAACTGAAAAATGCCGGCGTGACGGAAAAAGAGATGAAGGAACTGCTCCTGACCGCGGAGGATGCGGTGAAGCGGACCGGAAACATGATCATTTCCGGTCATGTGGAGGCTTCCCCTATTAAAGAAAAGGTAACTGCCTGCGGATTCTGCCCTTACAGGTCCGCCTGCATTTTTGACAAAAGCCTGCCGGGCTACAGATTCAGATCCATGTCCTCTTTGTCGGAGAAAGCGGGTCAGGCCTGATGACTGCAGGAACATTTCCCGGAGATCCGGGATCGGAGTGAGAAATGGGATTTACTGAAGATCAGCTTAAGGCGATCAGATCGAGAAATGAAAACCTGCTGGTGAGCGCCGCCGCCGGCTCGGGAAAGACTACCGTGCTGGTGGAGCGGGTGATGCAGCTCGTCACGGATGAGGATGACCCCTGCGACATAGGGCAGATCCTTGTGCTGACCTTCACCAAAGCCGCGGCTGCGAACATGAAAAACAAGATCGCCGACGCTTTCAGGGACCTGATGAAGAAAAAAGGAAATGATCCCCGGCTCATGAGACAGTCCATCCTGGTACGGGGGGCAAAGATAATGACGATCCATTCTTTTTGCTCTTCTCTCATAAGAGAACATTTCCCCGAGACCGGACTTGAACCCGGATTCAGGATCGCAGCCGAAGGCGAGACGGATCTCATCAGGAAAGATGTCTTCGCAAACGTGATGGAGGAGCTTTACCTCTCGGAGGATAACGAGGACTTTCTGGAGATGTGCGAGGCTCTGTCTTCGGGGCAGGACGATTCCCAGGTGGAAAAAAAGGTGAATCTGATCTGGGGCGTGGCGGAGAGCTACCCCTGGCCCCGTAAGTGGCTCGAAGACCACAGATCCGACTATGACGGGACGGATCAGGTCATCATGGATCTCTGTAAAGGCGAGATAGCGGCATTGCTGAGACAGATGGAGGCCCAGCTTGTCTCTGCCGCAGCTCTGTGCGACGAGCCTTCGGGCCCCGCAAGGTATAGGGATAATATCCTGAAGAGCCTGGAGGGGGTAAGGCAGGTCCTGATCAAACTTGAGAAGACCGGAGAATGCACTCATGATGATCTGGAAAGCATCGTCTTTGACAGACTGCCCTCAAAGACCAAAAACGACGACTGGTCGGATGAACTCAAAGACAGGGCAAAGGATCTGAGAGACAGCGCAAAGGAGATCCTTAAGGGCAGGAATTCAAGCGATTCCAGGCTGGAAAAACTGGTATCCTCTTTTAACGAAGAGGAAGAGATCAGGCCGGTCTGCGCCCGCCGTCTGCACTCTCTGATCGACCTTGTGATGCGGGTTATGGAAGCCTACAACGCCGAAAAAGAAAGGCGCGGGATCATAGATTTTTCCGATATGGAGCATATAGCCCTGAGGCTTCTGACCGGGGATGGTGTAAATGAAAACGGGGCTCCCGAGCCTTCGGAGATCGCCCTTCAGTACAGAAGGACTTTCAGGGAGGTCATGTGCGATGAATACCAGGACTCAAGCCTTATCCAGGAACTCATCCTGTCCCTCATAGCCGGAGATGACCCGAAAGTATGCCGGAGATTCATGGTGGGTGACGTAAAACAGAGTATTTACGGGTTCCGCCAGGCCAGGCCGGAGATCTTTGTTCAGAAGTACGATGAGTATGGCCTGAACGCCCGCGGAACGGACCTCAGGGTGATACTGGCCGACAACTTCAGGAGCAGACGGTCCGTAACGGATTCCGTAAATCAGGTCTTCGAAGTGATAATGAAAAAGGACTTCGGCGGCGTGGAATATGATGAGAATGCAATGCTCAGGGCTTCCGCAAAGTATCCGACGGAAGACGGCCCCGAAAACGAGACGGAACTTCTGATCGCCACCGACCCCCGGCCTGAGGATAAGGCGGGCAAGAGCCCTTCTGCTTCGGAGGGACCGGAAACAACCGGGAAGCAGACGGAGAAAGAAGGGGCGGATACCCGTGGAGGCCCGGAAGACCCTGATGATCCCGGCGCCCTGGAGACCGAAAGCAGGATGATAGCCCGGAGGATCAGGGAACTAATGAATTCCTTTGAGGTGTACGACGGGAATCTCAAAGTCATGCGCCCCGTACGATACGGGGATATAGCCATCCTCATCAGATCCAGAGGGGATCGCCTGACCGCTCTCAGAAAGGTGCTGGAGGAAAGCGGCATCCCGGTGTCCGTTACCACCTCGGGCGGGTATTTTTCCGCTCTCGAGGTCAGGACTTTATTAAACTTTCTGGAGACAGTGAGCAACCCGCTGGAGGATGTTCCTCTATTCGGGACCATGAGAGGGCTTCTGGGGGACTTTGACGACGAGGAGCTTGCCCGTATCAAGGCTGAGACCTCCGGAAATCCGGAAGATGGGAAGATGCCTTTCTGGGACCGGGTAAATATGGTTGCCCGGGGCGCGGAGTCTCCTTTCCGGGATAAAGCGCTCTCATTTGTGAATACGATATTGAGATACAGAGAAATGTCCAGATATACGGAGGTGAGCGGGATAATAAGGTCGCTCCTGAACGAGACCGGGTACCGGGAGACGGTATCCGCCATGAGCGGCGGCGCAAGAAGGATCCAGAATGTGCAGGCCCTCATCAAAAAAGCTGAAGAGTACGGAAAGACCAGTTATTCCGGGGTCCATGATTTCGTGCGCTATATCCAAGAACTCCAGAAGTATTCCATCGACTTTGGCGAAGAGGATACGGAGGCCGAAGACTCCGATGCGGTGAGGGTGATGAGCATCCATAACAGCAAAGGCCTGGAATTTCCCGTGGTATTCTATTCATTTGCCGGGAAACAGTTTAATGATACGGATCTGAATTCCCAGATAGTGGCCTCTCCCGAGTATGGCGTAGGAATGAGCCATGTGGACATCGATCTGAGGCTTTCCAGCACCACGCTCAGAAAAGAGTTCGTGATATCAAAGATAAGGGAAACGACCCACGGGGAAGAATTGAGACTGCTCTACACAGCCATGACCCGCGCAAAGGAGAAACTTATCATAACCGGGTATATGAAGGATCCGGTCAGGACCATGGCGAAAGCAGAACCGGCCGGAGATATACTTCAGGACGTGATCTCAAAAAAAAGCTTTCTCGACTGGCTCATGCTCACCCCTCTTGCCGGCAGGGCGAAGATCATCCATGCCAATGACACTGCCCGGGGAGAGGAGGAGATGCTGCAGAGTCTTGCGGAAAGGAAGTATGCCATCCTTGAGGGAAGAGATGCTGATAAAGACATATACGAAAAGACCCTGAAGGCGCTTCGTTATACCTATCCCCACCCTGAACTGAGCGGGATCTTTTCAAAGACTACGGTCACTAAGTTAAAAAAGCTTGCAATGCCCGAGGAGGGAGGATCCGTGGTGTCGGCGTTCCCGGAGGCGGAAGATACGGGCGCCGTACCATCCGGCGGCAGCGCAAGAGCGACGTCCGGGAAAGGAGCGGATATGCAGGGAACTTCCGCTGTCGGAGGGAAGGTGCCGGAGTTCATGACGGAGGGTGAGAAACCCCTCTCCGGATCCTTCAGAGGAACTGCGTATCACAGGGTGCTGGCAGTCATGGATCTGAATGCAAAAGACGTCAATGAAGAACTTCTCAGGCTTGAAAGAGAGGGGCTTATTTCCCCTGTACAGAGGAAAACCGTAAGGGCCGGGGATATCGAGAGATTCATGAAGAGCGGCGTGTTTGAAAGAATGAAAAAAGCCGGTAACGAGCGCAGGCTGTGGAGGGAACAGCCATTTGTGTCCTCGGCTGAGTCAATGATCGCTTCACTCCCCGAAGGAAGCACCGTGATCGTCCAGGGTATCATTGACGCCATGTGGGAAGAGGATGACGGAACGGTGATCCTCGACTACAAGACCGACAGGGTGACGGATGTGGAGGAACTGAAGGAAAGGTACGCCGCCCAGCTTGAGATCTACGGAAAAGCAATGGATCGCAGGGAGAACAGGCCGAAAGTGAAATCCCTCATTCTGTACTCCATCCCTCTGGCACGGATGACGGAGGTGTGACGATCCTCCCTCCTCAGTCGGCGGAGACGTGGTTCTTCTTGTTTGAGAGATAGGTCTTTCGCTCGGTGCCGTCCAGCAGCCTTTGGATATTTCCTCTGTGCTGGTAGAAGGCCAGCAGGGTCAGCCCGAAAAGGATCACATATATCTCGATGAGACCGGCCTGAGTGGTCGCTCCCAGATATCCAAGCTGCCCCATGATCACTGTCATTATCATGAAGGCCGAATACAGGCAGAGAGATCCCAGTGAGACATATTTCGTGATGAGGTACGGGGTGAAAAACGTGATAAATCCCATGATCACGCACGCCCAGTGCCAGGCTATGATGAAGCCTGCGGTTGAGGCGATCCCTTTCCCTCCCTTGAAGTTCAGATAAAACGGATAATCGTGGCCAAGGATCACGCCGAGGGCAGTCCATATCTTTACTATGTAGAGCTCCGAATCGGGCAATCTTCCCTGAAAAATGAAGTACATGAGTAGGATGGCGACAGTTGCTTTCAGCACATCGCCGAGAAAGACAGCAAGTCCGGCGCTGACGCCTTTGGAACGGATCATATTAGTGGTGCCTGCGTTCCCGCTTCCTTCTTTCCGGATATCAAACCCTTTTAATTTGCCGTAAATGATAGAGAACTGAAGCAGTCCGAAACAATATCCCACAATAAGACATATGATCCTGTACATGATCGATCTCCTTTATAATGCCTGCAATGGCTTGTATTTTATCTCAATAAACTGTTTTGTTCAAGGGCGTGAAAAGGGAATGGGAGGCCGCCGAAAGGGCGGCGGAATCATGTGCTGGCGGTGGGGATCGAACCCACACGGGTATCACTACCCACGGGATTTTAAGTCCCGGGCGTCTGCCAGTTCCGCCACGCCAGCTCATTTATCGTTCGAAAGGATACGCGGGGCCGCTGCTCTTGATATCCCTTCCAAGAACAGCCCGCGCAAGCGCAGGCTGTTCGATGGCGATATGTGGATCCTCAGGGACTCGAACCCCGGACCGATCGGTTATGAGCCGACTGCTCTAACCAGCTGAGCTAAGGATCCAAAAGCCCGACC
>JAEELB010000013.1 GCA_016288705.1 Lachnospiraceae bacterium
AGGATCAGATCCGTGGGGATGACTTCGGGCTGTCCCTGCTCAGTGATGCTCACCGAGAATGACTGTGTCAGGGTCTTTTCCGCTCCTCCCACCAGCCAGCTGAGTGTGGCGGTTATGGTGGCCGTTCCCGCTTTCAACGCTTCCACCTCTCCCGTGAGGAACTTTACCGAAGCTGTTCCCGGGGCGCTGCTTGCGTAGGTGACTGCCCCTATGGCTCCTTCCGGCTGTATCTTCGAAGATACATTCAGTTTGTCCCCGACCTTCATGGGTACTACTGTTTCGGCAGTCAGTTCATTACCGGCAGGGTCCATTATCGTAAAGGACTCAGGTTCAACCTCCGGATCCGGCAGCAGACTCACCACGACTTTGAAACTGCTTTCGATCCGCCCCTGATCACTGCCTGAAGTCCAGGTGAGAGCGGCGGTAATGGTGGCCGTTCCCGGAAGCAGGGCTGTCACCTCTCCTGTAGATGGATCCACTTTCGCTGTGAGGGGGCTGCCGCTGCTAAAGGCGACCGTTCCCACGGTTGCGTCTGCAGGTTTTATTTCCGCAGTGACAAGGAACTTATTGCCGGTCTTCAAAGGAACTATTGAATCGCCCGTAAGATTATTTCCATCGGGATCTTTAAGGGAAAGCCCCGTAGGCACGATGTCCGTGACCACCACTTTCGCTTTTGCCGTCAGGGTCGTAGCGTCAGCACCCGCTCCCTTGACCGTAAGAGTGATAACAGACTCTCCGGGCCCCACAGCAGTAATAGTTCCGTTATCAACGGTTGCAACGGAGGGAGTCCCCGACTCCCAGGAGACTGTATAATTCACTCCTGCAGGAGCAACGGAAGGAGAAAGGGTCACTATCTCTCCCCTGTTCAGACCCAGGGGCTGATCCTCCGAAACGACGCTTCCGTTAAGCTTTATGGAGGCGGATTCAGGCTGCGGTTCCTTAACCTTGAGAGTAATGCTCACCCCCACTTCCTCATATCCGTCTGCTTTGGCCGTGATCACAGTCTCACCGGCTGCAAAGGGGATTATCCTGCCCCTGCTGACTTTTGCAACACTCTCGTCGCCGGAAGTCCACACCACATCGCAGACCGCTTCAGCGGGGGTAACCTCCGTGTTGAGGGTAAAGGGAGTTCCCGCCACGGCTTCGACAGCGCCCTCAGCGCTTCCGGGATAGGCCGCAACCGCCTGTTCTCCGTTTGTGATCGCAAGTCCTGTGGGGTCGATCCTTGTTCCAGTCACCCTCAATATCAGATCGTAGTTTTGTACAATGAAGTAATATGACCCGTCAGGGTTTTTTACGATGCTTTCCACAGTCCTGTCAGCACCGTCTTCTTTTAATGCTTTAACGGAAATATCCTTGTACCCGGGGTTCAGACGGACAGCGAAGTCAATATGGTCGTTGACATCATAGGTTCCGGGGACCATGGTAGAAGAAGCCCCTTCGTAGGAAGTGCTGATTCCGGACTTGGTCACCGTATCCGCGGTAGCCGAAAGCACGATCCGGATATCGTCATCCACTTTGACGGAATAAAGCCCGTCCTCATCGGGACTGAGCACTTCGTCGAAGAAACCGTCTTCTTTCGACACCCGCAGATCCTTGTAGCCGGCCGCCGGCTTTGCCGAAAATCTGATGGTCGTTCCCTCATAGTATTTCCCGGGTACGATCGAATGCTCCACATGGCTGCCGGCACAGGTCAAAGTCTTCAGGGAGGCATCCTCGAAAGTCCCGTTGGCAAGATATATGGCCATGACGCAGCCCTCGCCACTGCCTCGTTTTATGGTATGAACTCCTGCGCCCTGGCCTTCCACTTTGATAACGCCGTCAACCGGAGTTCTCGCCACATCATCGACCTTGACAGTCACGGCGGAATACCTGCCGTCATCTGCGGGAACAAGCAGATTGAGAGTGTAGGTCTTGCCATCCGGGATGGTATAACCGATAGCAGTGCTGCTCTCCAGTTTGATCCCGGCATTACCTCCGGTTTTTGAAACATAGGTCTTACCGTCTACGGGACTCTCTCCGGAGACCGCGGGATAATTCACTTTCGCATTGCAGCTCGTTCCTTTGCTCTCGAATAAATTGCAGCTCTGAGGAACCTCTCCCACAGCACTGTAATAAAATGACTTGTATCCAAATTCTATTCCAAAGGACACCGCATCATAGACATAGTATTCCCCGGAGAATAACTGCGGGACTGTGGAAACGTTGGCAAACACCGCATACAGGGTGCAATTTCCCGCAGGCTTCCAGGTTTCGGTATTTATGAGGGTTCCGTTTTCGGTCTCACTCCAGCCTCTGAATTCCGCTCCTGCAGGCGCAGGTACCGAAGGGATATCGAAAAGGGTTTCCCCGGCTTTTACAATCTCACTGTAAAGAACGTTTCCGCTGATACTGTAACTCACGGTATACGTGTCGACAGATCCCGTTTTCTCGATGGCCGCATGATATGTCATGTCGTTCATCACTCTTTCGCCTGCGATCTCTTCAGGCTTAAGGGCACCCTCCGGAGTCCCGTTTTCCGGATACCAGCCGGTGAAAACGTCGCCTGAATCAAGGGAAGGAGACGGGAAATCATCCTCATCCAGGAAATCTCCGTGAGCCTTTTTGATCAGGGATATCTCGCGGTCCGTTCCGGACTCAGCCTCACTCTTTTGCACAAACTTCACGATATGCCAGGGATCTGCGCTTTCATCACTGACCCCCTTGAGGTTCACCTCCGCAAAGCGTACCTCACCCGCACTTTCTCCTTCGGAGGTCTGCTTTTCCCTGTCGTAAGCGAGGGTGTAAACTCCGGCCATGCCCAGTTTATAGGTGCGGGTTTCTATAGTCTTGCCGCTGAATTTATTTGTCTTCCCACTTTCCTCAGGGAGATAAGCCCTGCCGTCAGGGCCTGTCAGGGTATAATGTGCATTCTTCCCATCACCCGAACTGCGCCCTTTTACGGTGAGGATTGAGGCTGCGGGAGTTTCAACCTTAAGAGTTCCCGAGGTTGCCCCCTCATAAAGAGCCGCAATGGTGTCCTTCTGTTTTGACGGTATCTTCCAGTCGGTAAAAGTAAAGGGCCCGTAAATAAGGGGATTGTCGTCATTTCCGTTTGTCCCCGCCTTGTAGGCTGAGCCCTTAACGGTCTGACCCTGCTCATCCTTATAGTCCAGGATGTGTCCGTACTTCTCATAGTCGGAAAGAGCGTTTATGTCATTGATAAATGAAGCAGCCACGAAGCTCTCATCAACATTCTCGTCCTTTTCCCAGTGGGCGTAGACCGTGACATTGTCCGTGACCGAAGAAATGCTCAGGGCAGTTACTTTTTCACCGCCTGCGGGAGAATCGAACCATCCCTCAAAGCGGTAGCCCTTTCTCGTCGAAGTCTGTGTGATCTCGTAGCTGCCGGAAGAAGGGAGGGCGGCCGTAGGGACGTCAGAGCCTCCGTTTGCGTCGAAAATGAGATAATGACTGACCGGTGTGTCATTTTCCGTCCAGCCGGCGTACAGGGTGGCGGAAGATGTGACGGTATACGGAAATGAGACCGGTTCCCCGCAGTCCGGATCCGAATAAAGCCCGTTCAGAGTATAGCCGGTCCTGCCGAAACCGTCGGGTATGAGCCCATCCACAGAGTTGTATACCCGGTTTTCCGGGATCTCCTCCATGACTATGTCGTCAGGAGCGTCGTCATAATTGTAATCAAGAGTTATCGTGTAGACATTCCCCGTTTCTCCGCCGGATCCGGCAGGGATCTCCTCCGTTTCCGTCGCATCGCACCTGCCGCATTTTCTGGTCTTGGACCCGGCTTCGGTCTGTGTGGCTTCCTTTGTCACTGTCCAGTCTCCCCAGGCATGGCCGAGAGCCGGAAGAACAGTCTCTTTCCTGTAAGTGGGATCGTTGCAGTTTGGATCCGAACATTTATATACATTCTTTCCTGCGGTCGTGCAGCTCTGCGGAACACATTCATCCGCAGCCAGCACAAGAGTGTGATAGTGCGTGCCCGGATCGGAAGCTTTCACCGACAGGGACTCAAGATTGAATTCCTTCCAGGTCACGAATCGGTCGCCGTTTGCATAACTGCCGGGCTGTACTACCGCAGCCTGGATCATGTATTTCCCTGCAGGGAGATTCGCCACAGTGCCGTTGCCATCAAGAAGCATTTGTCCGGCGTCGTTTACAAGCACTCCGGGATTTGTGCCGTAGGAAACAGTGACCTCCACCGGGGCATTCATCTCAAAGGCATAGCACTTTTTCGAAAACTTACCTTCAGTGGCGCTGTAGGTCTTTTCGTAGGGCAGGGCGATCTGTTCCACATTCGTTCCGCTGCGGGTGATAAGGGAATAGTCCCCCGGGACGATATCATCAGGGTCTTTCACCGGGTCTCCCATTGTGCCCGTCCGGGCAGCGATGACTTTCCTGAGTTCCGTAAGATCCGTCTGCAGGTCATAGTTTCCACCGGGAATGTAGGACAGTGCGCTGTCGGTATCAAACTGGCTGTAATCAATGTTTCTCGCGGAAAAAGCGCAGTTATTGGGCACGATCTCCGACCTGTCGCTCACCACAGTAGCCGGAGAACCCTTTTTGTAAAGCGGGCTTGCTAGACTGTCATTGAAGCTCTTGATGGCTCCGGCCTCCACCGCATGGGGCGACTTACAGGCGTAGAACAGATTGTACTCGGAAAAGATATAGGCGTCGGCCCTTGTGTTCATGGCGTAGTCCGTCTGCATCTCGAAGACGTTATTGTACATATGGACATTCGCCCTGCGGGTGAGAGGACCTCTGGCCGAACACATGAACCAGTAATTGTGATGATAGGTCAGGTTGAACTGAAGGCTGTAATCAGCCGAACCCACCAGATTGGTCTTGTGGCAGCCCTCAAAATAATTGTAGGAACATGTAAAGTACATCCCGCGCTTAAAGTCCACGGAACCGTCGCCCTCGCCCTTGTCACTCTCTGCGGGGCTTGATATCTCGGGGCAGTAAAACTCATTGTTGTGGATCCAGCAACGCTCCACGGAGGCGGTCAGGTCCGAGGAAGCGTCTTTTTTCGCCTGTTGTCCTTCCATCCCGACGGCGTCCTCGGCGGTATTGATGAAGGTAAGGTTTCTGACTTCAAAGCTCTTTCCAAGTTCCGGATTGGAACTCTGGGCTATGAAATGAAAGCCCCACCCGTCTATCACGGCGTCGCTGCCCACGCCTTCAAGAGTGATATCCTTTCCGGACTGGATACGGGCCATATGGCCGTTGTCCCCTGCCGTTCCTCCCTGGTCCACAGAATCATATGCGGTGAGTCCATTGATCAGGCAGGGCTTTGATGCGTCAAAGGCGCCTCTGGTCCTGAGACCGGAATCGGTTACGGTCCCAAGGAACCTGACTACGAGGGGTTTTCCGGCAAGAGCCAGATCCTTTATGATCCCCTGATTCGTATTTGCGGCGCCGCCGTTGGACGTTAATCCCCCTGAACTCTCCTGACCGACGGAATTCAGAATGTTTCCGATGCCGGTTACAGTCTTTCCACCGTAACTCAGCTGAACAGAGTTTTTATTTTCATCCGTGACGTAGAGGACCACGGCGTTGTCCTTGAGGGTGCCGTCATCCTTGTAGGCTCCGACTCCCCGGCTGTAATTGAAATGCGCAAAGCCGGAACGGTCATAGGCTGTCACATTTATCTCGGGGGATGTATAGATATCTTTTTCCGTGGTAACGGACAGGGTATATACACCGGCACTGATCCCAGGGATGTCGATCCGGACCCCTGTGCCCTTATCCCTGACCAGATATCGGATATCCGCCGCAGACAGAGAGCCCGAGGCAGATCCGGTCCAGGATACTCCAAGTATCTCGGAAGCAGTGAGGCCGGTGAGCTGTGCATAGATGCACTCGCTCCCTCCTCCTGTCTCCGTAAATCCTGTCGTCGATCCGGCATAAGCCGTTATGGGCATGAGCCCCTGAACGAGCATTGAGAGCTGCATAGCAGCCACACAGAGCACTGCAACCATTCTTTTTCCGATCTTCATCGTGTCTTCCCCTTTCAGTCAGTTTCCTCTCTTTTTGCGCCCGGTCGGGCCGCTGCCGCCGGGAAGCACCTCAACGGCGCCTATCAAAGCCACGCCTTGGGCCATACACTGTCAATATATACCGCCGGCAGGTCACAGGTCAATACAACCGACCCCGTGTTCAGGCAACCAGGAATGTATTAGATGATTAAGAATTCTAAAAACGATCCCCCGGGCGGAGGCCGTCCGGGGGATGCGGTTCTAAGATCGATTCAGTTCAGGTATGCACTCACTTCACTATCAGTTCGCAGCACACAGGATTTAGCTCCGTGTCTTCCGGCTCCACCACGATCAGGTATGTTCCAGGGACGGTTCCGGCAGGCACCGTCACATTGATCTTTCCGGGCTTACTCTTGTCTGCCTCGCCTTTTATCCCCTGACCTGAGATGTCTCCCTGCACTTGGATCTCGCTTATGCCGGGCAGTTCCACCTTCTTTTTGGGCGTGACCACGCGCTTCAGGGTGAGGGATACGGTCTTGCCCTTCGTGCCGGGTTTCACACT
>JAEELB010000167.1 GCA_016288705.1 Lachnospiraceae bacterium
CGCATCTGGAATGGGATGATATCGGGGATGAGGAACTCTATCCCGGAGAGAACTATCTGCTCCTTACGGACCAAAAGGATTTTGTATGGCAGGTGAAGAGCGTGAAGGGTTATCCCATGCCCGTTTCCCTGAATAAGAGCAAAAACATCCTTACGGTGAAAAAAGCCGGAAGGGCTGTGATAAACCAGTTAAACAAGAATAATAAAAAAGAAGTACTGGCAACCAAAACAGTTACGGTTGCCCAGCCATTAATTTCATTCAGATTAAATAATTCCCTGGTCAAGGCTGCGGCTCCGAAGCAGGGGAAAGTCAGGAGAGTTTCAATAACAGCTGTAATAAATCCCGGATATAAGCAGTTCAGTTCCTCGGGAGGCATCCTGTCCTGGAATGTCACCGGAGGAGAGTGGATCAAAAAGGATCCCGTGAAGAGCAGGGACGCCAAAGCTGTATTTGTCATAGACAGTTCCGCCCGTTCCGGAGAGAGCGCTTATGTCGTCGCTACGGTCACAGACCCTGTCACGGGGACGGAGTACAGGGATATCTGCCAGATCCGGATCAGGTAGCGTTTCTTTTATTTCCTTTCCCTGCGGACCCTGATCCCAAGACAGATCCATAATATATGTGTCCTAATGATCTGAAAAGCCCGGAAAAATGGGCTTTAAAAATTTCGCCTAAACCTATTGACATAGTAGGCAAATAGTATTATAGTCTGTTTCAGTTTACATTGTTTCTTACCGGCTGAGGAGGCGTTTCCATGAAGGTGTCAACCAGAGTTGAATACGGACTCATAGCATTGATGGACATAGTGATCTACGGAGAGAACGGGCAGAGTGTATCCGCTCTTGAGATCGCTCAGCGGGAGAATATCTCCCACAAATATCTCGAGCATATCCTGTTCCTTTTGCGCCAGGCGGGTTTTATTGCCGCCCAGAAGGGAATGAAGGGGGGGTATTCCCTCGCCAGGCCGGCGGATGAGATCGTTCTGTCCGATGTGTTAAATGCTCTCGACAGCACCATACTTTCCGGTCTGGATGATTGCGGCGAGGACAGCACCCTTCGCTCTGTGATCAAGGTCTGCTTCTGGGAAAAGATCAACAGCAACCTGAACAGATATACGGAACAGCTTAAGCTCAGCGAAGTGGTGAACCAGTGCAGGAAAAATATCCCCGAAAGCTGGGATATGTATGTGATCTGAAGGGAGCGGGCCATATGAAAAAGGACTGCGGTTTCAATACGGGATTGCTCCATGCCGGATCTCAGGGATTTCCGCAAAATGAGATACTGCCCCCTGTTTCCCAGGTTTCTGCCTTTGAGTACGGGAGCATGGAAGAACTGGAGTGCATATTTTCCCATAAGAAGATGGGCTACGCCTATTCCAGGATAGGAAACCCCACTCTTACGGCCTTTGAAGACAGGATCAACCGGCTGGAGGGAGGCATCGGGGCGGTGAGCTGCAGCAGCGGCATGTCAGCCATAACCGCGGCTATCCTGAACCTCTGCGAGAGCGGGGACGAGATAATAGCGGGAAGAGGGCTGTACGGCGGCACCATAGGTCTGTTCCATGACCTTGAGAAACTGGGGATACACACGATATTTGCGGATGTTCTGGACAGCAGGACCATAGAGAGCCTTGCAAACGGAAGGACCAGGGCTGTGTTCGGGGAACTGATCAGCAATCCGTCACTGAACGTAATGGATATAGCCGAGGCAGCCGAAGGGGCGCATAAAGCGGGAGTCCCCCTTATCGTGGATTCCACCACCGCCACCCCCTATATTTCCACGCCCATCTCCTTCGGGGCTGATATCGTGATCCACTCAACCTCGAAATACATAAACGGCGGAGGGAACTCCATAGGCGGGATCATAGTGGACGGAGGTAAGTTTTCCTGGGACTTTGACAGGCACAGATCTCTTTCCGAATTCAAAAAATACGGGAAAATGGCGTTTCTGGTGAGGCTTCGCACGGATATATGGGAGAATCTCGGGGGCTGTATGGCGCCAATGAACGCTTTTCTCTCATTTATCGGGGCGGATACGCTGGGACTTCGCATGGAAAGGATATGTGAAAATGCGGATGCCCTTGCCAGGGCTCTGGACCTGGAGGAAGACATTACCGTGAACTACCTGACCCTTGAGTCCCATCCTTACCACGGATATGTGGAGAAACAGCTTAAGGGATACGGCGGAGGCATACTGAATTTCAGGACCGGCAGCAGGGAGCGGGCCTTCAGGATAATAAACAGCCTGAAGTACGCAATGATAGCCAGCAATATAGGAGACGTGAGGACTTTGGTTATACACCCTGCCTCCACCCTGTATATTCGTATCGACAGATCCGAGATGGA
Source organism: Lachnospiraceae bacterium (assembly GCA_016288705.1). Lineage (GTDB taxonomy): Bacteria > Bacillota > Clostridia > Lachnospirales > Lachnospiraceae > JAEELB01. The sequence continues at coordinate 2,346 of JAEELB010000167.1, forward strand.
AGCTGCCGGAGTGTACGACGACACCGTGAGAGTGAGCGTAGGCATCGAAGACAGGGAGGATCTGATCAGGGATTTTGTCGGAGCTGTGAGGGAGAGCAGGAAATGAAAAACCATTGCCTGGATCTCTCCTACGCCATAAGACAGAGAATGCTTTCTCACGCTGAACGGGAGTATCCCCGGGAGTGCTGCGGGGTATTGTACGGAAGTACCGGGACGGACGGGAAGCCTGTGATCAGTGTCTATGAAAGCGCTCCGAACGAATGCGCAAAGGACAGAGACTGCCGGTTTTGCCTGGACCCCGTGGAACTGTACAGAAGCGAGAGAGAGTTCCAAAAAAGGGGACTGGAGATAATGGGATTCTTTCATTCCCATCCGGACGCTCCCGCTACGCCGTCCGAAGAGGATGAGAGATACATTATCCCGGGCCTGCTGTATCTGATCGCCGGAGTTGAAGACGGGAGGTCCGTCGAGATCAGGAGCTGGAGAAGCCTTTCCCCGGGAGAAGCCCCGGAAGAAGTGACAGTATACTGAAAGGATGAAAAACAGATGAAAGTGATCATATCCGCCACACTGAGATCCTTTTTCGAGCGCGCTTCGGAACTGGAACTGCAGGGAAATACCGTTGAGGAAGCGCTGAAGGAGCTTACGGAGAAGTATCCCGAGGCAAAACGGGGACTATACGATGCCGGAGGCAATCTCAGAGGCTTTATCAGGATATTTGCCGATGATGAGGACGTGACGGACGCCTCGAGATGGAGAGACAGTCTCGACGGAGTGAGTCAGCTCCTGCTCCTCCCAATGGTGGCGGGAGGTGCTCCCGAAGACAGCATCATTTCCGAGGAACGCCGTAAGGAGGTGACCCTCGACGACAAGGAGATCGAACGCTTCAATAAGCACCTTCTGTTGAGGGAGATAAGCGTAAAAGGGCAAAAGAGGATCAGGGCGGCAAGAGTTGCGGTCATCGGGGCTGGAGCTCTCGGCTCTCCCGTGATCCAGTACCTGGCTGCAGCCGGTGTGGGATTTATCAGGATAATAGACCGGGACGAGGTGACCCCGGGAAATCTGCAGAGCCAGGTCATCCACGGCTTCAGGGATGTGAAAAGGCCGAAAGCGGCGTCTGCAAGGGATACGGTCAGGAATATCGACAGGAAGACAGAGGTGGAGGCGGAGAATACGGAGGTCACCCCGGACAATGTGCTCTCCCTCATAGATGGCTGCGATCTGGTGATGGACTGCTCGGATAATTACAAGACCAGATATCTGATAAATGACGCCTGTGTCCTGTCGGGCATCCCCTGTGTATTCGGATCGATATATCAGTACGAAGGACAGGTGAGCATTTTCGGACTGGAGGGCGGTCCCTGCCTCCGATGCCTTTATCCGGAACCTCCTGAGCCGGGACTTGTCCCCACCTGCGCCGAGGGCGGCACCATCAGCCCGCTTTCCGGCATCATAGGCAGTATCCAGGCAAATGAAGCCCTGAAACTCATCATCGGTATCGGCGAGCATCTGAGCGGCAGGCTTTTCACCATGGACACATTGAACCTCAGATCCGGCGTCGTGAAGATCAGGAAGGACCACAACTGTCCTCTGTGCGGTGACAGGCCCCGTATCACGGAGGTGGAAGAATTTGATTATGAGGAATTCTGCGGTCTCGCGGAGACCGAGACCGAAGATCCGGTGGAGAGCCTCACTCCGGAGGAATTGTCCTCCAGGATCACTAACGGAGAGCCGGTCACCATAGTGGATGTGAGAGAGCCTCATGAGAGAGTGATCGTGAAATTCCCCAACGCTCTTGTCATCCCCATAGGGCAGCTGGCAAGGCGGCAGAAGGAACTGAACCCCGAGATCGATACCGTCTTCATTTGCAAAGAGGGAAAGCGCAGCATTCTGGCCGTGAACACGCTGAGGGAAGCCGGCTACAAGGGGCCCATGTACAACCTCAGGGGAGGCATGGACGCCATGAAGGACTTCATATTCCCCAACGAGGGCGGCGGACTGTAAATAAAGCGGAAACTGCGCCAAGGACAGCCCTGACCGGAGAATCCCGAGACTACTGCTCCTGGCGTTAATTATTATTTAAGGAGGAACTGTAAAAATGGCAAAGGAAACTGAAAACAAGGTAAACGGGATCAACGCGCTGGGCGCGAATGCCGCCTACAATCTGGCAAACGTCACAAAGACCACGCCCCAGTTCGGCATGCTCACTCCCAAGTGGCTCACCAGATTTCTGGAGTTCAAGGGTCTTGAGACCGGCATCTTCCGCGTAAATAAGGTGGTTGAGGGTGAGACTCCCCTTGAGGTGCTGTGCAGCCAGACCAAAAAAAGCGACATCATTCCCGAGGGTTATGTGGAGTACGAGAGCGAACCCAGGGAATACCGTTTAAACTCCATTTCCACCATAATCAACGTAAACACGGCAGTGGAGGATGTCTACAGCGCTCCCTACGATCAGGTGCAGGAACAGCTTTCCCTTGCCATCGAATCCCTTCGCGAGCGTCAGGAGAGCCAGCTGATAAATAATGACGATTACGGCCTTCTGAAGAATGTGGCGGATTCCCAGAGGATCCAGACCAGAAACGGGGCTCCTACTCCCGATGACTTTGACGAACTCATCTCAAAGGTATGGAAAGAACCTTCATTCTTCCTGGCGCACCCCAGAGCCATAGCCGCTTTCGGAAGGGAGTGCACAAAGAGAGGCGTTCCTCCCGTGGTGGTGAATATCGCAGGCGGGAACTTTATCACCTGGAGAGGCATTCCCATCATACCCACGGACAAGCTTCTTGTGGACGGCCTAAAGAATCCCTCATCCCAGAGCGGAAAGACGAACATACTCCTCGTCCGCACCGGAGAGGCAAAGCGCGGCGTCATAGGACTGTTCCAGGCAGGTCTCAAAAATGAGCATTCAAGGGGACTTTCAGTCAGATTCCGCGGCATAGACGATAAGGGCGTCGCTTCATATCTGCTTTCTTTGTACTGCTCCGCCGCGATCCTTGCTGATGATGCCATAGCTGTTCTTGAGGATGTGGAAGTGGGTGAGTACTATGACTATGATTGATCCCTATTCCGTATCCGAGGAGGCTTTGGGACTTCCCAGCGCAGCAGAGCTTACCCTGCTTGCAAATGAGCTGTACCCGGATATGGGGACTCCCGGCACAGCCTTATCAGAAGGGGATGCCCGGGGGACCGGGGCTCCTTATTCCGTCACTCCGGGGATAAGCCCCGTGAGCGCTTCCGAGTCGGCCGGGTTTTCGCAGAATGAGACTGCCGCGCTGCCCGGGGCAGGGGGCAGGGCACAGACGGCTTCAGCGTATTTTCCGCAGCTCCTTCCGAATGTCGGCGCGGATCCGTATTTTCCGCAGGCTCTTCCGGAGTCGGGGGCTCATTCGCCTCAGGCTCTGTCAGCCGGCAATGCGTATTCTCCGAAGGTCCAGTCGAAAGAGGAGGCCAGGGAATATGACAGCCGCAGAGCTGACTCTTCCCCTCCCGGTGAGGAAACTGCAGCCCGTGAGAGCTCTTCCGGAAATGACAGTATCCGCATAGGCAGCAGGACTCTGGCACAGATCCGGGCTGATTTTCCCATCCTCTCGGAAAAGATAAACGGCAACCCTCTGGTGTGGCTTGATAACGGTGCCACCACCCAGAGACCGAGACAGGTGATCGACAGGCTTTCGGAGTATTATGCCCACGAAAACTCCAATGTCCACAGAGGCGCCCACACCCTTGCCGCCCGTTCCACCGACGCCTATGAAGGGGCAAGGGATACCGTAAGGAACTTTATCGGAGCGCCTTCCCCTGAGGAGATCGTATTTGTGAGGGGGACGACGGAAGGGATCAATCTGGTGGCCAATGCGTACGTTATGCCCCTGCTTTCTCCCGGGGATGAGATCATCGTGTCCATCCTGGAGCATCACGCGAACATAGTGCCCTGGCAGCTGATAGCCGAGAAGACGGGGGCTGTTCTCAGGGTGATCCCCTGTGATGAGACCGGACAGCTGATCCTTTCGGAATATGAAAAGCTTTTTACGAAGAGGACCCGATTCGTCTCGGTGACTCATGTGTCAAATGTCCTGGGGACCGTTACGCCGGTTGAAGAGCTTGTAGCCATAGCTCACAGGCACGGTGTGAGGATCCTGGTGGACGGGGCCCAGTCCGTTGCGCATATTCCGGTGAATGTCTCCGCTCTCGACGCTGATTTCTTTGTGTTCTCGGGACATAAGATCTTCGGCCCCACAGGGATCGGCGCCGTTTACGGCAAGAGGGAACTGCTTGAAGCCGCGGAGCCCTATCATGGCGGCGGAAACATGATCGCGGACGTGACCTTTGAAAGGACAATATATAACGACATCCCCAACAAGTTTGAGGCGGGGACCGGGAGCATCGCAGACGCCGTGGGACTTGGCGCGGCTCTGGACTATCTGTCCGGAATAGGCATGCCCTGCGTGTTCAGATGGGAGCATGAACTCCTTCAGTACGCAATGGCGGAAATGAGCAGGGTTCCCGGACTCACTCTGGTGGGAACGCCTCTCAATAAGGCTTCTGCCCTGGCGTTTAAGCTGGACGGGCATTCGGATGATGAAGTGGGAGAACGTCTGGACAGCTTCGGGATCGCCGTACGCACGGGTCATCACTGCGCCCAGCCTGTACTCAGGCGTTTCGGGTATGAGAGCGTTGTAAGACCTACCCTCGCTCTGTACAACTCGCCGGAAGACATAGATTCCATGGTGAAGGCGCTCAGATCCTTTGCGTGACAGTCCTTCGGGCTGATTCCGCACATTGAACCGGACGGAGCCTTTCAGATCCGCCCCGGGCTCTGTACCTGCAGGAAAGAAGGCCGGCAGACCTTATTATGGTGGTTTGAGTATGTTCGATTATGTAAATGAAAACGAAATAGACGGCATCGTCGGCAGGATAATCTCAGATTACGGTCAGGGACGCAATATCGACGCCGTAAATCTCTTCAACAACCCCGACAAGGGCGAGGTTACGGAGATCGTGCGCAATCTCTTCAAGGTCGTGTTTCCCGGATACTTCAGGCAGAGGACTTACAAGATCTACAATCCCGAAAACAGCCTGGCGGTGACCATAGAGGATATCTTCTATCACCTGAATAAACAGGTGGTCCTGGCCCTTGATTTCGGCAAACATCATGATGCGATGACCGGGGATGAGCGGAGGAAGGAAAGCTACCGCATCTGCTGCGCATTTTTTGAAAAAATGCCTCGGATCAGGAGCTTTGTGGAGTCGGATCTTCTGGCAGCATACGACGGAGATCCCGCCGCAGGGTGTTTCGAGGAGATAATCCTGGCTTATCCCGGTCTTATGGCGATAACGGTATACAGGCTGGCTCATGAGCTCTATCTGCTTAAGGTTCCGGTGATCCCCAGGCTTATGACCGAGTTTGCCCATTCCCGGACGGGGATAGACATTCATCCCGGGGCCTCCATAGGCAGAAATTTCTTCATCGATCACGGCACGGGCATTGTGGTCGGAGAGACCTCTGTAATCGGAAACAACGTGAAGATATATCAGGGAGTTACCATAGGGGCTCTGTCCACAAGGGGCGGACAGAAGCTCTCCGGGAAAAAGAGGCACCCCACCATAGGGGACAATGTCACGATCTACGCCGGGGCATCGATCCTGGGCGGGGACACCTCGATAGGAGAGAATTCCGTTATAGGCGGAAATACCTTCATAACGGCCAGCGTTCCGCCAAATACCAGGGTGAGCATGAAGAATCCGGAGATGGAATACCGCACCACAAACAATAAGAGAGTGGTGAAGGAAATGCAGCAGAGCGATGAATGGTTCTATGTCATTTGATATGTGCCTTACGAAAGGAGAATTGCAATGAAGATCACGGTTGCCGGAGAGAAGAAGGAATATGAGGATCAGATAACGGTGGCAAAGCTCATCGAACTGGAAAAGGTGGAGACACCACAGTATGTCACTGTTTCCGTAAATGAAGAGTTTATCGATTCCGCCGAGTTCGATACCCGCAGACTGAATGATGGGGATGAGGTCGAATTCCTGTACTTCATGGGAGGAGGGAGATAATGCCTTTTACAAATGAACAGCTGGAGCGCTATTCCAGGCATATCATCTTAAAGGAGATCGGAGCAAAAGGGCAGAAGAAGCTGCTGAACGCAAAGGTCCTCATAATCGGCGCAGGCGGGCTCGGGGCTCCGGCCGCCCTGTATCTGGCCGCTGCCGGAGTGGGCACCATCGGGATCGCGGATGCGGACGTCGTGGATCTGTCCAATCTCCAGAGACAGGTCATTCACACCACAGATGACATAGGGAAAAAGAAGGTTGAGTCCGCGGCGGAGACCATGCGGGCCATCAATCCCGATGTATGCGTGAACACTTATTACGAGTTTGTGAGCAGTGCGAATATCATGGATCTGATAAAGGATTACGACTTCATCCTGGACGGAACCGACAATTTCCCTGCGAAATTCCTGATAAATGACGCCTGCGTCATGGCCGGAAAGCCCTTTTCCCATGCGGGCATCATCAGGTTCAGGGGGCAGCTCACCACCATAATCCCCGGTGAAGGGCCCTGCTACAGGTGCATCTTCAAAAATCCTCCCCCAAAGGACGCGGTCCCCACCTGCAAACAGGCGGGGGTCATAGGCGCCATGGGCGGAGTGATAGGGTCTCTTCAGGCGATGGAAGCGGTGAAATATATCACAGGGGTGGGTGATCTTCTGGTGGGATATCTCCTCACCTATGACGCGCTGAAGATGGAGTTTCACAAGATCAAGCTCCCTCCCAGAGGCAAGGGCTGCGCTGTGTGCTCCGACGATCCTTCCATCACGGAACTCATCGATTATGAGCAGGCGGCATGTGACTGGGAAGGCGGCTCCGAAGGCTGACCGCCGGATGCGCCCTCGTCTGCAGCAATGCCCATAACAGGGAGTCTGAGGACTGTCGGCGGGAGGCTGTGACGGCCACACCGGGATAAACCGGATACTTGATCACACAGGAGCGTATATCATGAAAATAACCATCACACGGTCCGAAGCGGACAGGATGCTCGATCATGCCCTTTCCGAGAGACCTGACGAGGCCTGCGGGCTCATCGCCGGGATCGACAGGGAAGACGGAGTGAGGGAGATCAAAAAGGTATACCTGCTCACAAACGTGGACCACACGAATGAACATTTTTCCATTGACCCCCGGGAACACCTGTCCGCGGTCAGAGACATGAGGGCAAACGGCCTGAAACCGCTGGGAAACTGGCACTCCCATCCGGAAACTCCCTCCCGCCCGTCAGAGGAGGACAAGCGGCTTGCGGTAGACGGCAGCGCCAGCTATCTGATCCTGTCTCTGGCCGATGAAGGGAACCCGGTGCTTAACGCCTTTCATATTGAAGGCCCTGAGGACAGCAGGGAAGTCAGAAAAGAAGAACTGCAGATAACGGACAGATAATGACGGATGGAGGGAGATCCCGCCGTAGACAGTTAAGGGATCTGTCCCGGATCACAGGAGGAGGAACGGCAATGTCAGAGCTTGATTTTACGGTAGACGAGAAGATAGATATCACGGATGTGACCTGTCCCATCACTTTTGTGAAAACGAAGGTTGCCCTTGAAGAAATGGATGAGGGGCAGATACTCCGGGTTCATTTAAATGACGGCGAACCGGCTCAGAATGTGCCAAGGAGCATAAAGGAAGAAGGCCACGAAGTGCTGAAAATGACGGACAACGGAGACGGTACCCACGAACTCTACATAAAAAAAGTGGGCGACTGAAGCCCCCCGGGGGACTGTCAGCGGATCACAAGGCGCTGCACATAGCTCCAGATACGCTCGGATATTTCAAGGGTGGACACATCCCTGAGGTATCCGAGACTGATCGTTTCAAACACGAAGAATAAATATAACGCTCGTTTTTCTAAAACACCTTTTCTCAATTTCTCTAATGACGATTTAATTAGCTCGTTGCCGGAGATCCATAGTGTCAGGATCAAAAGGACCTGGGTCATAAATCCCGCGGCCACGTAGCGTCCCATATCCGTCTCCAGCAGGAACTCAGGTATGAGCGTGAGCCAGGAAAGACTGCAGATCAGATAGATCAAGCGCTCGGGAGTCGTTTCGGCCGAAATGAGGACGTTTTTCCATACGGTAAAGACAACGGCGATAACCGGCAGCAGAAGGAGCAGCGTTATGAGGAGAGGGCCCAAAACCTCGGGCCGTGTCAGGAAAGTACCCCTTCCCTCCGTAAAACCCTTCTGGAACTCCACATATTCATCAGCATCCATAAAGTACCAGGAATCAACGTTTTCCGTGATTATGGAGAGATCCGCGTCGGTCCTGCTCTGCATGTCGGCCACCATGGACTCCGCGGTATAGCTTCTGTCCACAAAACTGACAAAATGGAAACATGAGAAAAGTATGCAGCACGTAAGGAGGTTCAGAACGGAAGGGAGGAAGCGGGTCCATTTTCCGTGACCGTCCTCTTTTCCGCGAAAGGATCCTCCGGAAACGGCGTCACACAAAAGCAGCGCCCCGGAAAAGGAAAAATACATAAAGGCGTGACCCGTGTGGATCAGCATCCCCAGAGCCGTAAGAACGATAATGAAAAACGCAAAACCCCGCGGCTTCAAAATATATAAGGCAGATTGAATAAATACAATCGTTATCAAAAACACATCCAGTCTTCCGCAGTTATACCAGAGGTAGGTAAAGTAGGGTGAAAACGGGGCTGCAAGGAAGATCAGGGAAACGGCAAAGACAGGGATCCGGTCCTTTTGCTCACATTTTGAAAAAACGGTAAATGCCCATAGGAGGACCACAAGGGTGAGGAGGAACTCGGAAAAATAACACACCTTATGAATGAAATCCCTGGACATGTAAGGAAAAGCTTCCAGAAGTGTTCCCACAAATCCCCTTCCTATGAAACCGTACCTCCAGGAGATGAAGTAACAGGCGGAAATGGCCGTATTCGGATAGTCGTCCGAGAGATAGCGAAAAACGGCGATGGCCGAGAAGGCGGCGATAAATAAAACCAAAATTAAATTATCGCCCCAAGCCCTCCTGCTTTTTTCTTTCCTTTGGTCCGCGCCGGTTTTTCCGAATCCCATGGCAGTTCTCCTCAAACGGTCTGAATGAAAAACGAAGCCAAAAGGAGTATGTCTCCGGCAACTATTGCGTACAGCGGGAAGCCTCTTTTCTGCGAAGTTTCACCCGATGCCGGGGGAGAGACGGAAAGCAGCAGAAGCGGAAGCGCAGGCAGGTAGTATCTGGTCTGGAGCCCGTATACCGAAATGGCTCTGAGGGGAGTCCAGGCCACGTACTCGGCTGCATTTAAAAGCAGAGTGACGGCCAGGAACAAACCCGCAAAAACTATCCTCATGGGAAATGACGGCCCCCGGCTGTCCAAAAGGACAAACGCCGAAAGGAAAGCAAGAAGGGAGAGACAGGCCGTTACCACGGGAGTAGTGAGCTGAACCACGGCACCGCCTTTGATGTTGAAAAGCTCTCCGAAAAGCTTGGGCGTCATGCTGTGAAAAGCCTCGATCATGGCATCCAGAAAATGCAGAGGATGGGACAGGATATAGGCTTTCTGCATGTCCGGATCTACTCCGTCTACCAGCTGTATGTCGTAACCCGATGCGTACATCAGATCCGTAAGCCCGAGAAGCATGACCATTATTGCGGCAAATATAATCCAAATTAATTTTTTGCGCTTCGAGCCGAAGAAGCTATCCGGTACAAAAATAAATATCAGACAAATGGGGGCGTATATTATCTTTGACAGGGAGACTGCGGCCATGGTGATGAACAGAAGCGCTGTCACCAGAGGCTTTTTCTTCACATTTCCTTCGTTTTCGCAAAGCCACAGGACTTCCGCAAGGAGCAGCAGACAGTAAGCTGTCGTTCCGGCGTCCGGAGCCGATCCCCAGGTTTCCTGCAGGAAAACGGGAAGGAGGGCCAGCACCGAGAACAGCTCTTTTTTGTAAGGCACAAGCCATATGGCGAGGGTGAGAAGCAATCCTGTCCATATGGTGTTCATTATCCTGGAAGCGTACCATAATACAAGCACACGGTCGGAAAACAGAGAAGCTGCGGCTATACCCAGCGCCTGGGGAGCGTAGTCTGTGGGGAAATAGAGGGGCGTATAGTAAGCGGGGTAGAGCTTTAGGGAATTTCTGTCCACCCTGACCTTTGAAGCCGCTTCCAGATCGGAAAAACGGGGTTCATTTACGTTGAGGAAAGATTTATAGAACTCGTCTATGGCTGAAGGCAGGAGACGTCCGCTGTTTCCGTCCGCGTCTGTGGTCATGACGGGCGTTGGTCTTCCGCAGCTGATCTCGAAAGCTCTCAGAAAGTGCGGACATTCGTCGGGAGTGTTCATGGGCACTGCGGACATAAGAGAGAGCAGGGAGATGACAGACCAGAGGAACAGGAATATCAGATGGGGCTTCACGTTCTTTTTCAGGAAAATGGAAAGAGCAGCCAGGGTTAAAATGAGGACGACCGAAAAGACTGCGAAATATGCGAATTTATTTATTCGGGATTTAATTACCTGGAAGGAGGCGTATCCTCCTTCCACCTCATTCCCGTTGAGGGAGAAGAGCTGGGCGTCGTAGTGCTGCTCCCTGGTGGTTGAGAGAAAGAGGCCGCTTACGCCTCCGCAGGAGGCTGTGAGAGTGTATGTCTTTCCCTCCGTTCCTTCAACCGGCTCATCCAGGTAGAGATCCACCTGACCCGTTGACAGCATGGGAGCGTCTATCAGCCATGAAGCCTGCAGATCATCCCCTTCAAGAGTGACTGAAACCGGGTCGCCCCAGTCGGAAGCGTGATTCTGAGAGAACCGGACTGTGATACCGGCAATACTGTCTTCGTCACAGATGAAGGTCTGGGATGCGAAGGAAGAATCTACGGGAACGACGCTGTCTGACAGCAGACTGCTCCTGGCTGAACCCGTCCCTCTCTGTGAAAAAATGATGAAAGCCAGGACTATGAGCAGGATACACGAAGGTATGACCTTTTTAATCACTGTCTTCGTTATCATCGTTCTCCGAACCCTCTTCACTCTCTTTCTCGGCGATCAATTTGCGGGATGTCGCCCTTATTGCCCTTCTGTTCCTGGCCTTTTCCTTTATGTTGTCGATTATCAGGTAGAAGGTGGGCAGAAGGACCAGCGTCAGGATAGTGGAGGCCAGAAGCCCTCCGACGATGACGGCGGACATTCCCTGCAGAGTCTCACTTCCTTTGGGGATGCCGGTGGCCGTAGGTACCATGGCGAGGATGGTAGTGAGGCTGGTCATGAAAATGGGTCTGAGCCTGCCTGTTCCGGAGGCGATAAGGGCAGATGAGGTGTCCATGCCGGCATCCTTATTCTGGACCGTCATGTCCAGGAGAATGATGCCGTTGTTCACGACTATCCCGGCCAGCATCAGGATACCCATGAGGCTGGTCATGGATATCTTCAGCTGCATTGCCAGCAGCAACAGGATCGAACCTACCAGCGCAAAGGGCAGGCAGAGCATGATCAGAAGGGACACCGCCACGGATTCAAACTGTATGGCCATCACAGCGAAGACCAGGAACACCGCTATGAAAATGGCGGTGCCGAGGGCTGTAAACTCCTCATTCATTATCTTGTCAGCGGAATTTTCCTTGAAGCTCACATCAGGATCCAGCTCCATTGCGTATACCTTTTCATCCAGTTCCTCTTTCAGTCTGTCATAGGAAGCGGAGGGCACCGTGGCAGTAGCCGATGCAAAATAAAGTCCGCCTTCCCTGTAAATGGACTCAGGGGCTGAAGTGACCCTGACCTCGGCCATTTCCGTAAGAGGAACCGACACTCCTGCCGGGTTGGTAAAGGTCATGGACTCCACATCGGTCACGGTTTTGTAGTAATCGTCGGGCCATCTCACCTTGATGGTGTAGGTCACGTTGTCAATGCTCACCTTTGCGGCGTCGGTCCCTTTCATGTTTGAATAGATGAGGCCTGCCAACTGACGGGTGGTGAACCCGTTGGCCTGCGCAACTACCGGATCGATCTTTACGGACAGCTGAGAACCTGTCTCCGTCAGAGAAGAGACTGCTCTCTGGACCCCGGGCGTGTTTTCCATAAGCTCCACTATCCTGAAAGAATCAGCCTGCACTTTTTTCAGGTTGGTACCGGAAAGATCGTATTCGATCACGCTGCCTGAGCTTGAACCGCCGCCTACGGTACTGCCCGCGGAGGCAGTGAATTCCCCGAGGGCAGAGAAGCCGGTGAGTTCATCGTTCCAGCGGTCCACCACGTTTTTCGTTTTTACGCCGGATTTCAGGTAGGCGGACATGCTGGCGCCGGAGCCCTGATCTTCGCCGCCTATGGTCACCGAATAGTTCTTAACGTTCTCATCCGCTGCGGCGAACTCTTCAAGCCGCCGGATCTCGGAGTCCCTGACCTCCAGGCTCAGGTTTGGACGGAATTTTATCCGCACTGATATGGTACCTTCGTCGGGGGCGTTGTAGAGTTCGGTCTTCAGAAACTGGGCGGACCAGAAGGTCACCGCCACTATCACCAAAGAGATCAGAAGCACCAGTTTTTTTCTGGACAGGGCTTTTTCCAGGATCTTTTCATAATGACTGCTTGTCCAGTCCAGAAGCCGGTTGATGGGACTTTTTTTCCTCTCTATGGGTCTGTAGTATGCGAAACACAGCGGTATCAGAGTGAGTGCGGAAAAGAGCGAGGCCACCAGTGCAAAGATAATGGTGAAGCCCAGGGGCTTGAAGAGCTGGGCGGACAGTCCTTTCATGAGGGAGATGGGGAGGTAGACTACCACGGTGGTGATGGTTGAGCCCGCCACGGCGTTCATAACGGTGACTGCCCCGGAATAGGCGGCCTCTTCATAGGAAAGGCCCTCGTCAAGCTTTCGGAAGCACATTTCTATTACCACCACGGCGTTATCGGTCATCATGCCCACCGCTATCATAAGCGCCCCCAGTGAAACGATGTTCAGGTCAAAGCCTGCGGCGCGCATCAGAGAAAAGGTGGCAAGTATGGAAACGGGCATTGTGCTTCCGACGATCAGGGAAGCCTTTATGTCTCCAAAGAATATAAAGAGTATCACCATGGCCAGGAGTACGGCCTCCGCCACGGTCTTTCCGACGCTTGCCAGCGTATCGGTGATATTGTCGGCGGAGTCGAAGGTGACGGAAAAATCCAGCTCCGGGTGGGTCACTTTCATTCTGTCCAGGGTATTCTTAATGTCTCTGGACATCGTGACCGCAGAATCCGACTGTTTTCTGGTTATGGTCATGGTCACGCTTTCCAGTGAGTTATACCGGCTTATTGAAGTCTTGTCCTCCACCGCGTAGCTGATCTCGGCTATGTCGGAAAGGTGTATCACCTGGCCTTTTGAGGTGGTGATCGGTACCTGTTCGAGTTCCGGGATCGTTTCGTAGGCGGCTTCGGCCTTCATTGTGAGGTTCTGGTCTCCGTAGTAGGCATTTCCTGCGGGGGTCGAGAAGTTGACGGAAGAGATCGAGGAAGCTACTGTGGCCATTGCCAGGCCGTATTGATCCATATATTCGGGGATCAGCCGCACGCGGATGTATTTTTCGTCGCCGCCCACGGTCCTGACTCTTGCCACTGAGGAAACCTTCCTGAGTTCTGGGATTATCTTTTCATTTACGGTCTGGAGCACGTCCACATCATCGGAGGTTCCCTCTACCGAGACGGTCATGTCCGGCACGGCTTCCATGCTGAGCTCCATCACGGTGGGGTCCTTAAGATCGTCGGGGAGCTGAGGCTTTGCGTTGTCTATGGCTACTTTTACGTCATTGTAAGCCTTGTCCATGTCTGTGCCGTAATCGAAGGCCAGAACAACGTAACCGTAATTTTCTTCGCACTGGGTCTGGCTGAAATCAAGGCCGGAAATGGAGTTGCAGGACGATTCAATGGGGTCTGTCACCAGCCTGTCGATCTCATCCGGTGAAGCGCCCTGGTAGACGGCCATTATGAGCATGTAGGGTACGGTCATGTCCGGCAGCATCTTCATGGGAATGGACATAAAAGATATGCCGGCAAATATGATGAGCCCGATGATGGTTATGACGACCGTGACGGGTCTTTTGAGAGTGCCCTGTATGAGAGTTTTCATCCGACAGTTTCCGCCGTCCCTGCTGTTTCTTCCGCTTCGGGTGCGGTCTCTTTGGAGATTTCGCCTGTTTCTTTTGCTTCGGATGCGGTCTTTACGGCCGTTCCGCCTGTTTCTTTTGTTCCGGATCCTGCCTTTACGGCTGTCCCTGACACGGCCTTCTCTGCCGTTTCTGCCTGTTTCTGTGCCGTCTTGGTCTCTTCGATCTCGATGTCAGCCCCGTTCCTGAGGCCAGACCCCCAGGAAACTACGACGCTGTCAGAGGGTGAAAGCCCGCTCGTCACGGACATCAGGTCTCCGTCCGACAGCCCGGACTGGATGTCACGTCTCACAGCCTTTCCGTTTTCGGCCACATATACGAAAGGCTGTTCTCCATCGAAGTAGACAGCGTTGAAAGGCACTGTCAGTGATGAATGGTCCACCCTTGAGGCTGTGGTTATGGTCACTGAAGTTCCTGCATTGAAATCAGCATCCGACACGGCTTTGACCTTGTACAGTCCCGTATCCTGATCAATGGTGCTGCCCACTTCAACGATCTTCGCATCGTATTCCTCGCCGTTCCTCGATACAACCGCCGGATTTCCCGGGGCCAGATTCCGAACTGTCTCATCCGCAACATAAAACACGATCTTCTTTGCGGTTTCATCCTCTATCACATACGCAGGCGCGCCCTGGGACGCAAGATTGTGTTCTGATACGTTGATGGCGGTGATGGTTCCGGACACAGGGGCTTTAACCGTTGTATGGTCGAGGGCGATCTTTGCGTTTTCAACGGTGGCCTGAGCCTGTTTCACGGCGGCATCGGCGGATTTAAGGCCCGCATCAGCGGACACGAGGGAGGTGTTGATCCCCCACATGGCAGCCACTTCATTGTACTTCTTGTAGTCTTCAAGCTGGAGCTCCGCCAGTTCTATGGCTTCAAGTGTGTTCATGTAGGCGGAATCGGCGCTGCCGGCGCTGTTCCTTCCCGTGTCTCTGTACATCTCCATCTGATCCCTGCTGTTTTCAAGGGTTCTGATGGTGGATTTGATAGTCTGCTTCTGGGTTTCAAGCCCCGTGGTATCCACGGGGGGCGTGGCCTTTTTGGCCTTGTTTATGGCGGCGTTTACCTTGTCCAGGGTATCGTTTGCATCGTCAATGTCTTTGCCGATGTTAGTGATCTGTTCTTCGTAATACTCCAGAGTGCGGTATGCGGTGTTGGCGCTGTATTTGGCCTGGATGCTGGCCGCCTTGGCGGAATCCAGGGAGTATTCCTTCTGTTTCTCGCCTTCGATTATGCCGGCGAAGGTCACCCCGCTCTGGGCCTGGGCCTGTATGTTCTGGGCCAGAGAAGTGTCATAACCCGCTTTTGCGGTGGTCAGGGCGGCGTTAGCCTGTGTCACCGCTATCTTTGCCGCCTCATCATCAATGGTGAAGAGCAGATCTCCTTCCTCGACGTGATCCCCCACCTCAAAGTGTTTTGAGGTCACTTCTCCCGCAACCATGGGCACAACGTTTACCGTATCCGTTTCTATTGTCGCGGCGAATCTGGAGTCAATGGCGACGGATCTTACCTCGGGTGAAGCCACCTTCACGGTGATGACGGCGGATTCTTCCGTTTCTTCCTCAACTTTCTCGCTCCCGCAGGAGACAAGAGAAAGGGAGACAAGAGCGGATGCCAAAATGGCGGCAGTCCTGAGCATCATTCGATTTCTTTTCCTGTCATTCATAACAGATCTCTATCCCTCTTAATTCCTGTATCTGATATTTTCCGGCAAAGTGCCGTAACGACGCATCTTTTCCGAAAACATATTGTCGACGAACTCTAAATGTATAATTAAAGTAAATAAAAGTCAAGACTGAAGCATGATTCAATCTGAAGGGAACCGTGAGACGATTGGAGACTGTGACCCCGGAGTACACCTGGAGGGTTTGGCGGTAAAGGATTCCCGCGTTCTTTATCGGAAAGGATCAGGGGAGAAACAGCCCGGAAAACGGCAGAGTGCAGGGCTGACTCATCGGGCTTTCTTCAGGGGGTCACAGATTGTCCGGACCGAAGCTTTCGGGAAGGAGTTCTCCGAGGGTGCGTTCCGAGGGCTTACCGGCACTGTCCCGGATAATGACCGTAAAGGTCCCGGGATCGCAGAATTCCCGCAGCACCTGCCTGCAGACCCCGCACGGAGGGCAGGGGCTGTCAGCAGGCTCATTCTTCCTGCCGCCTGCTATGGCAATGCACTCGAAGTCCCGGACTCCCTCGCTGACAGCTTTGTAAACGGCGGCTCTTTCCGCGCAGATCCCGGGAGTGAACGCCGCGTTTTCCATGTTGCACCCCGTAAACAGCCTTCCGTCTCCGGCAAGGAGCGCCGCTCCCACGGTAAATCCCGAATACGGGGCGTAGGAATTGAGTCTTGCTTTTTCCGCTTCCTTAAGGAGTGTTTCGGCGTCCGGTCTCATTTTCAAACCTCATTTGCATGCGGATCTTCACCCGCGATCTCAGCTGTCGATGGACCCAAGGAAAGCCTTGGTGCGCTCTTCTTTGGGGTTCCCGAACACTTCATCCGGAGTTCCCCGCTCCAGGATGATGCCGCTGTCCATAAAGAGCACCTGATGAGATACGTCTCTTGCGAAACTCATCTCATGGGTGACTATTATCATTGTCGTATGCCGGCTCGAAAGATCCCTTATGACTGAAAGCACTTCGCCAGTAAGTTCCGGATCCAGTGCCGAGGTGGGTTCATCAAAGCACAGAATGTCCGGATCCATGGCCAGAGCCCGGGCAATGGCGACTCTCTGCTGCTGTCCTCCCGAGAGCTCGTGAGGGTAACGGTCTGTCTTGTCCGAGAGTCCCATTACCGAGAGAAGTTCAACGGCCCGGGAGCGGGCGTCGTGTTTATTTTTCTTATCCACCAGAACGGGAGCCAGCATCACGTTCTCGAGGGCAGTGTACTGAGGGAACAGGTTGAACTGTTGGAACACCATGCCGAAATGGAGCCGTCTTTTCCTGATCTCCTCGTCGGATAGGGATTTCATTTCGGAAGCGTCGAGGAGTACTTTTCCGTTCACCTTTATTATTCCGGTGTCGGGGGTTTCCAGAAAATTAAGACATCTGAGAAGGGTGGTCTTGCCACTGCCGGAGGACCCTATGATGGATATGGCCTCCCCTTTCTTCAGGGAAAAATCAACATTTTTCAGAACGACTGTGGAGCCAAAGGCCTTAGATATGCCCGTGACCTCCAAAGCGATATTGTTTTCTTTTGTGTTCTCTGCGCTCATTTTTTTCAGTTCCCCGTGATCTTTTTTGCGTTCTGCGCCGTCCAACCGGCCTCCCTGTCGGGATCCGCCGTCGATCACGCCGCGAGGCTGCACGTTTTCATGCTGCGGACCCGTAAACTCTCAACACCTGAAATAAGACAGTTTCTTCTCGATTCCGGTGAACAGCACAGACAGGAGCCCCGAAAACGCCAGATAAAACACTCCGGTATAGAACAGGGGCCAGATAATGCCTGCCGACTTGATAAAGGACTGACCGTTCCAGATTATCTCGTAGACCGCTATGACCCTGGCAAGGGAGGTGTCTTTTACCAGCGTTATGATCTCATTTGACATGGGAGGTACTATTCTCTTGATGACCTGGAGAAGGACGATCTCCCGGAAGATCTGGCCTTTTGTCATCCCGAGAACATATCCCGCTTCATATTGGCCAAGGGGTATCGACTGAATGCCCCCTCTGTAGATCTCGGAAAAGTAACAGGCATAATTTACGGAAAAAGCCGCAAGCGCAGCCAAAAACCTGCCTTCATCATTGGACCCCCAAAGGTTTCTTCCGAGAAATATCCCGGGACCGTAGTAGATGATGATCAGCTGGAGCATAAGGGGAGTGCCGCGCACCACCCACACGATAAATCTGACGAGCAGCTTCAGGGGCCTGAAACGGCTCATGGATCCGAAAGATATGAAAAGTCCCAGCGGCAGGGCAAAGACGAGAGTCAGCAGAAAGAGCTTGAGAGTCTCGCCAAAGCCCTGAAGCAGGGAAATAGTTACTGTCTGAAACATTAATATCTCACTTCTGGGGAAGCAGGGCTTCCTGTACGCCGTAGGTCTCGGCCGTGGAGACCAGAGAACCGTCACCGTACATTTTTTTGAGGTCGTCATTTATGAAGGCGGCCAGATCCGATCCTTTGCGGCAGCCTATGACATACTCTTCGCTGGAGAGCTCAACCGTGTGAGTCAGATCGCTGTAGCTCGTGCCTTCCCCAACCATGGCGCCAGCCATGAGAAGGTCTATGATGCAGGCGTCGGAGGTGCCTGCAGCTACCTCCATAACGGCGTTTGACTGGGTGGCCACGGCCGTGTAATTAAGGTTGTTTTCCTTCGCAACGCTCTCTCCGGAGGAACCGGCCTCCACCGCGAAACTCAGGCCCGAGAGGGACGCGGCATCCTTGTATTTGTCCGCTTCCGCCGAGGGCAATACCACCACCTGGGCGTTGTTCATGTAGGGCTTCGAGCACTCCATGGAATCCCTGACCTCATCGGTGAGGGTCATCCCGTTCCACACCACATCGATGGACTTGTTGTTGAGTTCCAGGATCTTGTTGTCCCAGTCGATCTCGACGTACTGGACCTCTACTCCCAGATCTGCGGCCACCTTTGCGGCCACATCGGCGTCAAAGCCGATCCACTTTCCGGAGGCATCTTTGTAGTCCATGGGTTCAAAGTCCGTGATACCGACTATCAGCGTGCCTTTTTCCTTTATGTAGGCCATATCGCTGTCCGGGGCCGATGACTTACCGCCACAGGCTGCGAGGGACATGCACATTGTCATGGTGAGCAGGATTGCCGTAAGTTTCTTTTTCATTATACTTTCCTCCACTGATAAAAATGATATGAAAATGTGTTTTTTTCATTTCCTATGGTAAATTACCACAAACACGGACTTATGTAAAGAATGGGGGTGATCCCGCTCTTGCGCAATGTCTGAAAATGTTGTAACATACCATTCGGCATGAAATCAAAGAGCATGAACAAAAGAATGATCTCTGTTGTACTGGCGGCGGTTTTGATGGTGATAAGCGCCGGTTTTCCGTCGTTCCCTGCCGGGGCTGCAAAAAAGCAAACGGCTTCCGCCGGCGACGCCCGGAAAAGCAGGAGCAGCGTTGCGGCTACAGCCCCCGTTCAGCCCGTCAACACACCTCTTAATATAGTTTTTCTCGGAGACAGTAATTATTCCTACGGGAGAGAGAGCCTCAATTCGGTGCCCGAACAGACGAAACTTGTTCTTGGCAGCTTTTTCGGGAAGGACGCCAGAGTGTATAATCTCTCCATAGGAGGGACCACCGCTTCCGTCCTGCCGGGGATCAACAAGGTAAATGAGACCTATCCTCCGGAGTACCTGACCAAGATGAACGGCATGTGCCTTGTGAACATAGTGAACATCCTCACGAAAAAGGCGGAACCCGATCCCCTCTATTCTGAGATGGCGGGGGTCGATTACAAGGGATTGGTGCAGGATTCTCCCTCGGTCGACTGGTTTGTCATCGGGTTTGGGACAAACGACTATAACGGTGGGGTGCAGGCTACGGGAAGATCCTCCGGAAAGCAGACCTACGAGTCCGCCATGAGATACAGCGTGATGAGACTGAAAAAGTATTATCCGAATGCGAAGATACTTGTGTGCGCTCCCATACCCAACATCAATACTTCCGCCGGGTGGAACGGCGACCTTGTGGACAAGGGCGGCGGAACACTGGTCAGCTATGTGGATGTCGCTCTGAACGTTGCGGCGGAGACCGGGGTTCACAGTCTGGATTCCCACAGGATCATGGGCATTGACAGCAGCACCGCTCCGGATTATCTGGCCGACGGATGCCACCTGAACGCGGCCGGACGAAGACTATACGCACTGTATATAGCAAATGCCATTGTGAACGGCTGAAAGAATTTTGTGAAAATTGACTATTGCGGATGTTGAAGAATTGTGATATTTTCATAATCCGTGATATAGATGATAATCCTTGCTCGCGTGAGCGGGCCAAAGACCGAAAGGAGGCAATGCGATGCACAAATACGAGTTGGCACTGGTTGTCAGTGCGCAGATCGACGATGAAGCGCGCGCGTCCGTGATCGAAGACGCAAAGGCTCTCATTGAAAGATTTGGCGGGCAGATAACCGACGTCGACGAGTGGGGAAAGAAAAAGCTCGCCTACGAGATCCAGAAGCAGGCCGAAGCTTTTTATTATTTCATCCACTTCGACGCTGAAGCGACGGCACCCGCTGATATCGAGAGCCGCGCCCGGATCATGGACAACGTGCTGAGATACCTGATCGTGCGTGTTGACGAGGATTAGGAGGAAGCATAATGAACAAAGTTATCCTTATGGGAAGACTTACAAAAGATCCGGAAGTACGTTATTCACAGGGAAGTGAGCCCCTGGCGATAGCGAATTACACCATCGCCGTGGACCGCAGGAGAGGGCGTCAGGCTCAGAATTCGCCCGATCAGCCTACCGCTGATTTCATCCCCTGCGTTTCCTTCGGAAAAGCGGCTGAGTTCGCTGAAAAGTATTATCACAAGGGGATCAAGATCGCCGTCACCGGCCGCATACAGACCCGTAATTACACAAATAAAGACGGTAATAAGGTTTATGTGACCGAAGTGGTGGTGGAAGAACAGGAATTTGCGGAGAGCAAGAACGCCTCTTCACAGCAGCCGGCCTACACGGCGCCGGAGCCTCCGTCACAGGGAAATCAGGCTCCGACGGCGGACGCGGATGACGGCGGGTTTATGAATATCCCTGATGGGATCGAGGGGGAGCTCCCGTTTAACTGAGATGATCGGAGGAAATGAAGATGCCTATTAAAATGTCAGGTGACAAGCCTCGCCGCAGGACCGGCGGGATGCACAGAAAGAAAAAAGTCTGCGTCTTCTGCGGACAGGGCAACGTGATCGATTACAAGGATACTGCGAAGCTTAAGAAGTATATTTCCGAGCGCGGGAAGATCATGCCTCGCAGGATCACCGGCAATTGCGACAAGCACCAGAGGGCGCTGACCAGCGCCATCAAAAGGGCCAGGCACATGGCGCTGCTTCCTTACGCGGTAGAGTAAGGACAGGAAAGCCGGGAATATGGCGAATGCACAGGATCGAGCAGGGTTTTCACCCTGCTCGATTGGTTTTTTTTTATTGATATGATATAATCGTCCCCATGAAAAATGTGAGAAACAGGCGTATGAATGTGAGAAGGAGCATCCTGGTCTCATTCTATCTCGGTGTCATACTGTTGGCCCTTGATGTGATAATGTGGTTCACGGACCGCACCAGCGCACTCCTCCTTCTGTGTTTCGTAGTCTTTTATTTTGTGGTGATCGCCTTTCTGGCGGCCGGTGAGAGCCGGCACATCACGAATGACCTCGTCAGCTTCGCTACTGCTTACGGGCAGATCCAGAGAACGATCCTGAGAGATCTGGATGTGCCTTATGCCCTGCTGGACACGGCGGGAAGGGTAGTGTGGACCGATGCTGCTTTTGACGCCCTTACGGGGAATCCCCACGGAACCTATCGCAAATCCGTGACAAATCTGTTCCCCGGAGTGACCGTATCCAAGTTTCCCCGACTGGAGGATGGCGAAAAGGACGCGGAACTCCACATCAGCCAGAACGAGAAGGATTTTCTGGTCCGCCTCAGAGCCCTGTCCATAGGCAATCTTCACGGTGAGACCGACATTATCGAGTCCTCCGGCCTCGGGGACACTCTCATCGCCATGTTTCTGTATGACGAGACAGCTATCAACCTCGCTCTCAACGAACTCGACGCCCAGAGCGTCTGTGTGGGACTCCTGTATCTGGACAATTACGATGAAGCCCTGGAGTCCGTGGAGGAGGTGCGCCGCGCTCTTCTGATGGCTCTCACCGACAGAAAGATAAACAAATACTTTTCGTCCTCCGACGCCATCTGCCGCAGTATAGAAAAGGACAAGTATCTGTTAGTGATGAGGAAAGAAACGGTGATAGAACTGGAGAGTCAGCGTTTCGGGATCCTTGACGACGTGAAGACCGTGAACATCGGTAATGAGACCGCCATAACCATAAGCATCGGCATCGGGATGAACGGTCTTTCCTACTCCCAGAATTACGAGTTTGCCAGACGCGCCATTGAAGTGGCCCTGGGAAGGGGAGGAGACCAGGCTGTGGTAAGGACTCCGGACGGAACCTCCTACTATGGCGGAAAGACCCAGCAGATAGAGAGGAATACCCGCGTCAAGGCCCGTGTCAAGGCCCATGCTCTCACGGAGATAATCACATCCCGGGACAAGGTCTTTGTCATGGGACACAAGATGCCGGATGTCGATTCCTTCGGCGCCGCGGTGGGCGTGTGCGCCATAGCCCGGTCCCTTGGGAAGGAGGCCTACATCGTCGTCTCAGAGCTCACCCAGGCGGTGCGCGGCATGGTGGAAAGCTATACGGAAAATGAATACTACGAAGGAGATAAGATAATAACCGGCCAGAAGGCCATAGACATGGTCACCGTGAATTCCGCCGTGGTCGTGGTGGATGTGAATAAACCCAGCCGTACCGATTGTCCCGAACTTCTCCACAAGAGCGCATGCATCGTGGTGCTCGATCACCACAGACAGGGCACGGAGGTGATAGAGGACGCCACTCTGTCGTATGTTGAGCCCTACGCTTCTTCGGCCTGTGAAATGATCACTGAGGTCCTGCAGTACGTGGACGGAGTAAAGATAAACAGCCGGGAGGCGGACTGCCTGTATTCCGGCATTGTCCTGGATACGGACAATTTCACCTCAAAGACCGGAGTGAGGACCTTTGAGGCCGCGGCATACCTGAAGAGGTGCGGAGCGGATATGATCCGCGTAAGGAAGATGTTCAGGGATGATCCCGAGGAATACAGGGTGAAGGCTGATACCGTCGCCCAGGCGGAGATCTACAGGAAATACTATGCCATCTCCGTCTGTTCGGGAGAGAGCATTCTGGATCCCACAATAATAGCTGCCCAGGCCGCAAACGAACTGCTTGATATAAAGGGCGTGAGGGCGAGTTTCATCCTCACGAGATATTCCGGAAAGGTATATGTTTCCGCCCGTTCCATTGACGAGACTAATGTGCAGGTGATCATGGAGAAGGTTGGCGGCGGCGGTCATATAAACGCTGCCGGAGCCCAGTTTGAAAATATATCCGTTGAGGAGGCGGAAGGGCTCATAAGGCGTACGATAGATGAAATGATCGACAGCGGGGAACTTTCACAGTAACAGAACATCTCTGCTGACAATGAAAGATTTTGGGGAGCAACCCTGAGGAGGAGAAAGCAAATGAAAGTCATAATGCTCGAAGATGTGAAGAAGCTCGGAAAAAAAGGCGACATAGTAGAGATCAGCGACGGATACGCCCGCAACTATGTGCTGCCAAAAAAACTCGGAGTGGAGGCCACAAGAGGGAACCTGACCGAACTTAAGAACCGCAAGGCAAAGCAGGAAAAGGAAGAGGCTGAAGCTGCCGCTGCCGCAAGGGAACTGGCAGAGAGACTGCAGAATTCAAGCGTGACGGTGAAGATCAAGGCCGGCAAGGACGGAAAGGCCTTCGGGGCCGTGCCTGCCGAAAAGATCGCGGAAGCCGTCAAGAACCAGCTTGGGATAGAGGTGGACAAGAGGAAGATACAGATGGATGAGCCCCTGAAGACTCTCGGCGATTATGACGTGAGCATAAAGCTTCACGCCAATATTTCCGGCGTTCTCAAGGTCTATGTCGAGGATGACCGCTGATGCCCGATCTGAACGAAGAAAATGTCATAAGGAGAGTGGCGCCTCATGATAACGAGGCGGAAGAGTCTGTGCTCGGATCCCTGCTGGTGAATCAGGAGATGGTCGCCCAGGCCGCCGAGTACATCACGGGGGAGGATTTTTACAACAGATATTACGGGATGATATTCGACGCCATTGTGGAAATGGACCGCAAAGGCTCGGCTGTTGACCCGGTCACGCTTCAGTCCAGGCTGAGGGAGATGAACGTCCCACAGGAGGTCTCAAGCCTTGAGTTCATCAAGCATATCATGACTCTGACTCCCTACAGCGGAAATGTGGTCCATTATTCCAGGATCATCTCCAGAAAATCGGTCCTCAGAAAGCTGATACGTGCTGCTGAGGAGATCGAAAACGACGGATATTCCGACAACGGTGATGTGGAAAAGGTCCTTGAGAGTGCCGAGAACAGGATATTTGACATCCTGAAGAAAAATGACACGGGTGAATTCGTTCCCATCGATAAGATCACCAATGATGTGCTGGACAAGATAGACGAGGCGTTGAAGCATCCGGGGTCTCTTTCCGGCCTTTCCACGGGCTTTACCGAACTGGATGATAAGACCACCGGACTGCAGAAATCCGACCTGATCATCATCGCCGCAAGACCTTCCATGGGAAAGACCGCCTTTGCCCTCAACATCGCCCAGAATGTGGCTGTCAAGCAGAATAAGGCCGTGGCCATATTCTCCCTGGAAATGAGCAAGGAGCAGCTTGTGGAGAGGCTTATCTCCATGGAGTCCCTTGTAAAATCCGACAGGATCAGGAAGGGCTTCCTGAAAGACGAGGAAATGTATGAGATAGGGAGAGCGGCGTCAGTCATAGCGCAGTCAAAACTCATTCTGGATGATACCACTGAACTCACCCCCTCCGTGCTGAGATCCAAATGCCGTAAATTTAAGCTGGATCATGACATCCAGCTTGTGGTCATAGATTACCTTCAGATGATGTCGGGGGCCGACAGCGGAAAATCGGTGAACAAACAGCAGCAGATATCCGATATCTCCAGGGCTCTCAAGCAGATCGCCCGTGAACTGCAGGTTCCGGTCATTGCCCTGTCACAGCTCTCCAGAAACACGGAGTCCTCCGGCAGAAAGGACGCAAAGCCCAAGCTTTCGGACATCAGGGAGTCGGGAGCCATAGAACAGGACGCAGACGTGGTCATGTTCATTTACAGGGACGATTATTACACCAAAGAGGAATCAAAAAAGCCGGGTATCGCGGAGATCATCATAGCAAAGCAGAGAAGGGGCCCCACGGATACCGTGGAACTCAGGTGGCTGAAGGAATACACAAAATTCGCAAATCTGGACAAAAAATACTCCCCGGAGGAATGACCTTCCGGGGAGTTTTACTTGACCGATCCTGAACCTCAGCCCTCGGAAATAGCAGAAACAGGGCAGTTCGCCGCGCAGGTCCCGCAGTCGATGCAGGTGTCCGCACTGATCTCATACTTGCCGTCATCGGTGTTGCTGATGGCAGAAACAGGGCATCCTCCGGCGCAGGTTCCGCAGCCGATGCATTCGTCTTTGTTTATCACGTAAGCCATAACATAATCCTCCTGTAAAATTCTTCCGAAATAACCTTACCCATACAAATTACAACGGAGACCTGCGGTTAATCAAGACTAACATTTTTCCGCCTTTCCCGGCATATCCTGCTGGCATCCCGGTGATAAGCGCCTCCGGGTCCGTGATGAAGGCCGCCGGACCCGTAAACGGCAGGGGTATTGCCGGATTCACACCGGGTTGCAGACCTGTGTTACAATATCCTCCATGAGAGACAGGATCATCAAGTACATACTTCCCGGACTGGCGGCGTTCCTCTCCCTGGTCTTTTGCGTTCTGTGGGCTCATGACCACAGCTCCGGCCTGGAGAGGGCCTTCTTTTATCCGGATATATCTTCCGAAGAGTATGAGGGGGCCGGTGATGATGAGGAAGTGTCCGTGGATCTGGATGGAGAATACTCCAGCCCACTATCCTATGAGGGAAAAAGACTCAGGAACCTGGGGATCAGGCTGGCCTCACAGGGAGATGCAGAGGGAACGGTAACCGTCAGTCTGAAGGACAGCGCCGGAAACGTCCTTTCCGGAAGCCTGCCGGTTTCGGAGATAAACGGATCCGGATATACGGTCTTTGAAATGAATGGCGCCCTTACGCCGGGGAACGTCCTCTTCAGCGTGGACACCGATGCATCCGGGGTTCAGGTTTATAACCGTGTGATCTACGGGGAAAAGGATGTCCTTTATGACGGCCCTCAGCTGAAGCTCACGGAATCTTCATTTCCGGAGAAGCTGCTGATCCTGCTGATCCTGCTGGTCTTTATTGCCTGCGTGGCAGTTTATCTCCCGGCCACAAGGATATCTCCCTCCTGGGAAAAGATATTCGTTCTGCAGTATCTTCTGATGGGGATCCTCTTCATGTCGGTCTTTGCCCCTCTTGCCGAGCCGGACTCCGGAAATCATTTCAAGAGGGTGCTGTCCGTAACCCAGGGACATCCGATAGGCCTGCCCTCCGAAGACGGTCAGATCGGCGACGACATCTCCTGGCCGGAGGATTGGGAGACCGACGATAATGTGAACCTGACCCTGTATGACGCGGTCCTTTCCATGGATTTCCATATGAACGGGAATCCCGCAAGAAGGCTGAATTTCACAAATATTGCCCTTTACTCGCCGTTTTCATACACGGCTCCCGTGGCAGGAGCTTTTATCGCAAGACTGTTTACCGACCGTCTGATGGTGATACTCCTGGCTTCGAGACTCGCAAATTATCTGCTGACGGGGCTGCTGCTCTTTTTTGCCGTGAGGATCGCCCCCTTCGGAAAGAGGTATATCCTGTGGATCACGGCCCTCCCGCTTTTTATGCAGCAGGCCGTCGGAGTGGCCCCGGATTCCATGCTCACGGCCCTGTCGATCCTGCTTCTTTCCATCGCCCTCAGACAAAGGTACCGATCGGACAGGGTGGAAAGAGGGGAACTGGCTTCGCTCTATGTCCTGACTTTCCTTTTGAGCCAGTACAAGATCGTTTATCTGTTGTTTGCGCTCTTCGTGTTCCTTATCCCCCCGAAAAACTTCGGGAGCAAAGGGCGGTACGCCTTCCATGTGGCCGTGATGGGATCCTTTACGGCGGCTTCCGCCCTGGTCTGGCTTAAGATATCTTCCGGAATGCTGTCAACGGGGTACGCTCTGGCCGACTCCCAGACGGAAAAAATGTTCACCAGACCACTGGAGTACCTGCTGGCCATATTCAGAACTTACGGTGAAGAAGGGTTTTCCTACGTTGCCCAGCTTCTCGGACGCAATCTGGGCTCCTTTGCCTTTACGACCAATCCCACGGTGCTGCTGCTCTTATTTACGCTGCTCCTTTATGGCGTGATGTCAGTGAGAAAAAAATCCGTCAGAGTGGATGGATTTACCGTGATACTGCTTTCCGCTGTCATGATCTTTACTGCATTCCTGATCACCACCGCCGAGTACATTCAGTGGAATGACGGGATAAACCTGATAAAAGGGATACAGGGTCGTTATTTCCTGCCTTTCCTGTTCCCTGTTTTCATCCTGCTTTGCGGGGATGACACCCCTGTCCCGGCCGGTTCCACCGGTCACTGCGCGGAGGACCGAGGGATCGTCTCCGGACCGTCATTTTCCGACAGGCCGGTCCTGTATCCCCACTGGCTTCTTCTGCTGTGCTTTGTCCCCCAGATACTGCTCTTCTATATGTACGGCTCTCTGCGCTGACCCGGGCTCCCTGCGGTTCCGGATCCAAGCGCTGCCCCGGTCCCTGCGGCCAGACTCACCACAATTTCCGTCTTCACCCGTGATCCGTTCCCAACAGGGTCACGGATATGGTATAATCACCGGGTCATGAACATCGAAAAGATATCTGATACGGAAATAAGGACCGTCCTGTCCGAGCGTGATCTGAAAAGCCGCGGGATCTCATGCGAGACTTTCGCATATGATACCCGGGAAGCGCGCTCTCTTTTCTCTGAGATCGTATCTCAGGCTACGTTTCAGACGGGTTTTGATCCGGAGGATTACCCGCTGATCATAGAGGCCGTGCCCCTTGAAGACGGGGGGATGATGGTTGACGTGGTGAAGAGCGACGATCCGGAGGAACTTGACGCCAGGTTTTCCCACTTTTCTCCGGGCCTCAGGTCCGAAAACATGGGATCGGACAGTGACGGTGACGACACTTCGGATACCGAACCCTCATTTGTTGATATGCTCCGCGAGGCGGCGGGGATGCTCTTCAGAGGCCCTGAGAGCGGCTCTCAGCCCGGTCCTGAATCCGAATCCCACGTATACAGGATGAAAGGGCTCGGAGATTTGATAGAGGCGGCCGGGAGGATCCAAAACGGCACAAACGTCCCCAGCACCGTCTGGAAGGGAAAGGACGGTTCATATCTCCTCACTTTCGGAAAGGGCTCCCTCTCCGATGACGAACTTCTGATGATGGATGCGGTCTGCGCGGAATACGGCACCAGACTTGATATGGATGGAGATCCCTCGGACAGGGGTTATGAAATATTCATAAAAGAATCCGCCATAGGCATCCTTTTGCTGGCTTCCTGAAGGACTTTTCCCCTAAAATACGGGATTTCACGATTTGTGAAATTTGAACATTGTGTGATCCGCCTTTCCGGAATAACATGATAATCGCTTCCTGAAGCGGGGATGCGGAAAGGAGGCGGAGCGAAAGGATGAAGAAAAGGGCGCGGACCTCTTCCCGTGCTTTCATTTCTCCGGGAGATCCCGGGGAGTCTTTCAGGCAGTTTATTCGCCTGAAATCCTTGCGGTTTATGTTTAACCGGCATTATATGATGAAGAAAAATCGGATGAACAAAGGAACTGGTAACTGTTTTACAGCGTCCCCGCATAGGAAGACCCTGCATGAAGATCCCTTGGTGATGTGCAGCTTACAGCAGTCACTGCGGGATGCAGATCCTCTGTGAAGGTACAGATCAGAAAAGGATTTTCATCGGGGAAAGCGCTTTATCGGACCGCGGCGGTCATTATCTATATCACGGACTGACATTGTCTCACCGGAATACAGGAATCCCATAATCGTTCCGGGATCGGGCGCCGCGGCCCCTGAGAGCGCCCAATGTTAAGAACAACCGTAAGTTGACATTTATTCATTCGTGCAACTTGCACAAGAGAGTTATTTGTTGATAAAATACTGTTGCTGTCAGGCTGTAATCAATGATTCGCTGATGGATTCTACAAAACGCACAATTTAGACATTTGAAAGGAGTGGGGAAAACCATGGACCGTAAATGCTACATAACCGTTTCCGGGGTGTGGTTTTCAACAGAGACGTAAAGCGGGTGTGAATAAGGATTCGTTACTTTTACCACTTCCTTTCCCCCGCCTCCGGTGATATGATGCTCTAGGTCCCGATAAACAGCGTTAAGCAAAAGAGGACCGGTAAGATCATGGGGGTTGTTATGAGTTGTTTTAAAGTCTCTGAAAGCGGTGACACAGGAGTTACCTTCCTGTACAATGAGTTTCTGGATGAATATATGCCCCGGGCCAATGAGATCCAGCTCAAGGTGTTTCTGTATCTGACCCGGGTGCTCAGGGCAGGGAAGCCCACCAGCGTGGCGGACATAGCGGAAAAATTCAATTTTACCGACAGAGAGGTCAAGAGGGCCCTTACCTATTGGGAAAAGGAAGGACTTCTTGAGGTTATGAAGGACAGGGGACGCTCTGTCGAAGGGGTGAGGATGCTTACTCCCTGGTCGGTGAATGGCGCGGATTATATGGATGTGGAGGAAGAAGAGGAAAAGGAGGAGCCCCGGCAGCGCCGGAAGGTTCAAAGCGCCCCTTCGGATCCGCAGAATGATGAGGATACCGCCCAGATCCTGTTCCTTGCGGAGAGATACCTTGCGAGACCTCTCACAAGGACAGACACCAGATCCATTATCTATATTTCAAGGGAATTGAATTTCTCGCCGGAACTTGCGGATTATCTGATACAGTATTGCGTGTCGGGCGGCCACAGCGATCTGAGATATATTGAAAGGACTGCCGTTGCATGGGCAGAGAAGGGGGTCAGGACCCCCGCTCAGGCCAAGCGTCAGGCGGCTCCGGTGGACAGCTTTGTTTATGACGTGATGAATGCTCTCGGAAAGAGTTCAAAACCTACACAGGCCGAGAGCGCTTACGTGGACAAGTGGAAGAATACTTTCGGGTTCTCCGCGGACATGATCCTGGAGGCCTGTAAGAAGACGGTGCTCGCCACCGACAGCCACAGGTTCAATTACGCCGACGGGATCCTCTCACGCTGGCATGAGGCCGGAATATTCTCGATAGAGAGCATCGAGACGTCAGACCGGGAAAAGAAGAGCGTCAGGAGCCGGGGAGCCCTGAGACAGGGGCAGACCTCCGCGAGAGGCGGTGTGAAATCTTCTATGAGAGGCGATTACGACACGGATGAGATTGAGAAGACTCTCTTGAGCAACGGTACTTACGCGGGAGTCTCGTAAGGGTCAATGGGTGTGAATAGCGATCAGCTGGAAGAGATAATGAGAGGATACAGCCTGCGGCGCTCCGAAAGGGACAGGCTGATCCTTGAAAGAAAGAAAAAACTGCTCGAAGAGACGGAGGGCTACAGGTATCTGGAAAATGAAGCCCTTGACCTTTTCCACGGGATCGCGGTGGCCGGCGTCAGTGGTGAACCGTGTGATATTGAGGCCATGCGGCGCAGGATCACGGAGATAAGGGAGGAACAGAGGAAACTGCTCCTGGAAAAGGGATATGACAGTGATTATCTCGATCCTCCTTACGGTTGTCCGAAATGCCGCGACACCGGATTCCTCGAGGATGGATCACGCTGTTCCTGTTTTCTTGAAAAGAAGAGAGATCTTCTCTACGATCAGTCAAACATAAAAAAACTGATCTCTTCACAAAATTTCGACACCATTTCTTTTGAATATTATAAGGGCCGGGATCTGGAAAGATTCAGGATGGCCGTAAACAAGTGCAGGGAGTTCTGCGATTCGTTTTCCGTTAAGCCCATGGATCTGTTTCTCTACGGAACGCCGGGGAACGGGAAGTCCTTTCTCTCGTGCTGCATAGCAGACCGCATCCTCAAAGAGGATATCGGGGTGGTCTATTACAGCAGCCAGCAATTTTTTGATACACTGTACAGACAGGTTTTCAAAAGTGAGAACGATGCCGGGGAAGGGGAGAGCCTTCTCGACGTGCCGTTGCTGATAATAGACGATCTCGGGGCTGAACTTACGAACAGCTGGTCCGAGAGCGGGCTGTTCATGTGCCTGAATTCCAGACAGAGGGAGGGGCTGCATACAGTGATCTCCACGAATCTGAGCCTCGATGACCTGAGGGAAAGGTACGGGGACAGGATTTTTTCCCGCATTATGGGGAACTTTGAACTTCTCTGTATTACGGGACCCGATATAAGGCTTGAAGGAAAGAAGAAAAAGCTTTCCTGCGCAAATAATAAATGAAACGGTGTGAGGAGAGGAGTTTCAGATGGTTAAGCAGCATGATAAGGAAATGATACTGAATACCATTCCGGTAGGACCGCTTGGGCTTATTCCCATGGAGAGCTGCCGCGCTCTCGGGGATAAGGTGGACTTCTATTTGGTGAAATGGCGTGGGGAACGTGAACTCGAGCATAAAGACAGCATCGTTTTTCACGGCTATGAAAAGGATTCCTATGTTCTGAAAGCTCAGGTGCCCAGGTTCGGCACCGGGGAAGCGAAGGGGATCATACCCGATTCCGTCAGGGGACTGGATATATTCATCATGACGGATGTGACCAATTATTCCCTTACCTACAGGATGTTCGGGCAGATCAACCACAAATCGCCGGATGATCATTATCAGGACCTGAAGAGGGTGATAGCCGCCATAGAGGGCAAGGCCAGGAGGATCACGGTCATAATGCCCTTCCTTTACGAGAGCCGCCAGCACAGGAGAAACGGCAGGGAATCCATGGACTGCGCCATAGCGCTTCAGGAACTGACTTCAATGGGAGTGGACAATATCATCACCTTTGACGCTCATGATCCCAGAGTGCAGAACGCCATACCTCTCCACGGTTTCGACACGGTCCAGCCCATGTACCAGTTCATAAAGGCCCTTCTCAGAAATGTGAAAGGACTCGCTCTTGACTCCGAGCACATGATGATAGTGAGCCCCGATGAGGGCGGGATGAGCAGGGCTGTGTACGCGGCCAATGTCCTTAGCCTGGAAATGGGGATGTTCTACAAGAGAAGGGATTACACCAGAATGGAAAACGGCAGAAATCCCATAGTGGCCCATGAATTTCTGGGGACGGAACTGTCAGGCAGGGATGTGATAGTGATCGACGACATGCTGAGTTCCGGCGACAGCGTGATCGAGGTGGCGTCTGCACTGAAGAAGCGCGGCGCCAACAGGATATTCGTGTTTGCCACTTTCGGACTCTTTACAAACGGACTTGAAAAGTTCGATCAGGCCTACAGGGACGGGATCCTATACAGGATACTGACCACGAATCTCGTATATCAGACGCCGGAACTCCTGGCCAGAGACTGGTATATAAGCTGTGACCTCAGCAAATACATCGCTTATCTTATAGACACCCTGAACCACGACGCTTCCATAAGCGGATTGCTGAATCCCGCGGAAAGGATACAGAATGTGGTGAACAGGTACAAGAACGGTGAGGTGATCTGAATGGGTTCGGACAGCAGCAACTCCGGGTCCAAAAAAAGCCCTGCAG
>JAEELB010000168.1 GCA_016288705.1 Lachnospiraceae bacterium
CGCTTCATTGATTATCGAGAGACGCTTATCAAAAACGGTAGGATACAAATGAAATTTTGCGATATTATAGCCTATCTGACGCATGCTCTTCTGTTATTTCCGAGAGTCTCGTACCCGCAAAGTTAGGATAAAACTGAAGTTTTCCGTCATTTTATCCTAACTTTCCCATCCACGCCCTTATTTCGAAAGACGGCGAAACGACCGCGGGCGAAGGGGAGCGCGCCAACGGCAGCGGGCAAAAAGAAAGGGCCAACGGCCGCGGGCGAAGGGGAGCGCGCCAACGGCAGCGGGCAAAAAGAAAGGGCAAACGCCGCGAGCCGACCGGGAGCGCGCCAACGACCGCGGACAAAAAGAAAAGGGCAAACAGCCGCGAGCGAAGGGAGCGAGGCGATGAGAGATGCGCGGAAGAGGCACATCCGGCCATAAAGCAGGGCACATCCGGCCATACAGTACTTTGTATCCGGCCAAAAGCGCGAAACCTCCGATTTACGCAATATATAGGGTGTGCCAAATATTAAAAAACTACATATTGACGTTTCAGACCCCCTGTGATACTATGAGAGTGTTCGGCGTTTTGGTTTACATAACATCATTTCTTCTGCCGGACATCCGTAACAGAAACAAAGCAATGGAGGGGTTATAGCATGTTTGAAGTCACCAAAAGAGACGGGTCACCGGCAGCTTTCGATATCGAAAAGATCAGCCGCGCTATCACAAAGGCTTTCGAAGCCACTGATACCCAGTACAATCCGGGGATCATAGATCTGCTGGCTCTCAGGGTCACCGCAGATTTTGAGCCCAGGATAAAAGGCGGCATGATCGCAGTTGAGGACATCCAGGACAGCGCCGAAAGAGTTCTGTCCGACGCCGGCTACGCCGATGTAGCCAAGGCTTACATCCTTTACAGGAAATCAAGAGAGCAGGTGAGAAACGTCGGAACCTCCGTTCTTGACTATAAGAAGCTTGTGGACAACTATCTGAACGTCAACGACTGGCGCGTAAAGGAGAACTCCACCGTCACCTACTCCGTGGGAGGGCTCATCCTCTCCAACAGCGGGGCGATAACCGCAAATTACTGGCTCACGGAGGTCTATGACAAGGAGATCGCGGAAGCCCACAGAAACGCCTCCATACATATACATGATCTCTCCATGCTCACCGGCTACTGCGCGGGATGGTCCCTGAGGCAGCTGATACAGGAAGGTCTCGGCGGCATTCCCGGAAAGATCACATCCGCTCCCGCGAGACATCTTTCCTCTCTCTGCAACCAGATGGTGAACTTCCTCGGGATCATGCAGAACGAATGGGCCGGCGCTCAGGCGTTCTCCAGCTTTGACACCTACCTGGCCCCCTTCGTGAAGGTCGATAACCTGACCTATGAGCAGACCAAGAAGTGCATCGAGAGCTTCATCTACGGCGTTAATACTCCCTCCAGATGGGGCACTCAGGCGCCTTTCACAAACATCACCCTCGATTGGACCGTGCCTGCCGACCTGGCCGAGCAGGACGCCATAGTAGGCGGCGAGCCTCAGAACTTCAAGTACAAAGACTGCAAAGCCGAGATGGATATGATAAATAAAGCCTTCATCGAGATAATGATCGAAGGCGACGCAGAGGGAAGAGGCTTCCAGTATCCCATCCCCACTTATTCCATCACCCGGGATTTCGACTGGTCCGACAATGAGAACAACAGGCTTCTCTTCGAAATGACCAGCAAGTACGGAACTCCTTATTTCTCAAATTACATCAACAGCGATATGGAGCCTTCGGATGTGAGGAGCATGTGCTGCAGGCTTCGTCTGGACCTCAGGGAACTGAGGAAAAAGAGCGGCGGCTTCTTCGGCAGCGGAGAGTCCACCGGATCCATAGGTGTGGTCACCATCAATCTGCCTCAGATCGCTTTCCAGTCAAAGTCAGAGAACGAGTTCTACCGGAGGCTCGACCACATGATGGACATAGCCGCCAGATCTCTTTCCGTGAAGCGAACCGTCATCACAAAGCTTCTGGAAGCAGGGCTGTATCCTTACACCAAGAGATATCTCGGCTCCTTCGACAATCATTTCTCCACCATCGGACTGGTGGGAATGAACGAGGCCTGCCTCAACGCCAAATGGATACGCTGCGATCTCACGATGAATGATGCAAGAGATTTTGCGGAGTATGTTCTCAACCATATGAGGAACAGGCTCCCCATTTATCAGGAAAAATACGGATGCCTCTTCAACCTCGAAGCCACTCCCGCGGAGAGCACGGCCTTCAGGCTGGCAAAGCACGATCTGGAGAACTATCCGGGCATAATCACTGCTTCGGAGGATACCGGCGTTCCTTATTACACAAATTCGTCCCACCTGCCCGTGGGTTACACGGAGGACATCTTCACCGCTCTCGACATCCAGGACAGGCTGCAGACCCTGTACACCAGCGGCACCGTTTTCCACGCATTCCTTGGAGAAAAGCTTCCCGACTGGAAGAGCGCCGCATCTCTGGTCAGGACCATTGCCCAGAATTACAAGCTTCCTTATTACACTCTGTCGCCCACCTATTCCGTGTGCAAATCTCACGGCTACATTGCGGGCGAGAAGTATAAGTGCCCCGTATGCGGAAAGAAGACCGAGGTTTATTCCAGGATCACCGGCTATTACAGACCGGTCCAGAACTGGAACGAAGGAAAGACCCAGGAATTCAAGCAGAGGAAGGTCTACAAGATACGCCCTGCCGCCGCAGCATCGGCAGAGGCAGCGGATGCAGCCGAAGCCGCCGGCAGGTCGGAAAACGTGACGGCTGCCGCTAACACGGAAGCAATGCAGAGCATCCGCAGGTTTGAATCGCAGCCCATGCTTCTCTTCACGACTCCCACCTGCACAAAATGTAAAATGGCAGGAAAGCTTCTGAAGAATGCGGGAATACCCTTCAAGCTTGTGACTGCAGGCGAGGATGAGGAAGCGGACACCCTTATCCGCACTTACGGAGTCGAGGCCGTTCCCGCTCTTGTGGGGCTGGTGGACGATGAGACGAGGGTCTTCACCGACCTCCCCGCCATATCGGCCTTTATCAAAGAAGTATCGAAGCTTCAGAAGGAAGCGTGACCGTAAATCAAAGATCCTGACCGGTGACCGTCACCTGAGTCCGGTTTTGGGAACGTTAACGAGGGCGCATGCCAGGGCATCATTCATCTCTTCATCCGAGAAAGCCCTGACACCCGCCCTCTTTATTATGTTTCCCGAATCGTTGTAGCGCTGAAGATAATACGCCGGGGCGTCCTTTATCCATTTCCCTATAATAGAGAAATCGGAGACCTCATGGAAAGGATGCGCCACGGTAGTCCTGAACTCATGATCGATCCCCGATCTCTGAAGAAGTTCTGCCGATCTCATCACGGGCCTGACGTCAAACCCCGCTATCCCCACGGTTTCCGGATACTTAAGAGGCTGGTTTTTGATATCCATCGCCACATAATCCACAACGCCGGAATCCAGGATTTCTGACAGTTTATCCGGGAAACAGCCGTTGGTGTCAAGTTTAACGGAGTAGCCCAGTTCTCCTGCTCGGTTCAGGATATCCATGACTTCCTCCAGAGGGTTCATCAAAGGTTCTCCCCCGGATATACACACTCCGTCCAGCAGTCCTTTTCTCTCCTCCAGATATGAAAAAGCCTCTTCGATACCAATAAGACCCTCGCCCTCCGGCTCAAGCACAAGTCCCGCGTTATGGCAGAAAGGGCAGCGGAGATTGCATCCCGGAAGGAACAGCACGGCTGCCGTTTTTCCGGGGAAATCCACCATTGACAGCTTCTGCAGCCCCACTCTGTCGATTCTTTTTGTCATATTGCGATCCCCCACACCCGGAAGAGCCCGGGTTTATTTATCTTAAAAGCCGTGGAAAGATCCACGGCTTTTAATCCCCCCAATATCATGCATAATGCAGATAAGCGTTACTAATTCTGATACTGGCTGAAAACCGAAGCGA
>JAEELB010000169.1 GCA_016288705.1 Lachnospiraceae bacterium
AAGCCCTGAGCCCGGTCCGGAGATGCCAAAGTTAGGATAAAACGACCAAAAACTGTCATCTTATCCTAACTTTCCGGGTATTCGGAAGCCCCGAACAGGAGCCCCGGTAAGAAAAAAGTAGGACTGGAGAGGCGAAAATGGCGTTTTAGTCCTATCATTCACCGAAATGGAGACCCGAATCGCCACGTATTGGTAGGAGGAGAATGTCAAAAAGGCATTTGGGCTGTGAATAGTAACGAGGATTTCAAGTTTTTCTTGGTGAGGGGGGAGCGGCTTGAGAGTGTGGACATTTTGCATTATCATGTTGGACAGGCAACCCGAAAATATGGAAAAGAAATGAGGCTTACAGATGAGACACACAATGACCCCCGAAGATACTACGATAAAGAAGGATTCCGGGAGCAGGATGATCAGAAGAATGATATGCCTGATCCTGGCGGCGACAATGCTGCTGGCTGTGGCATGCGGTCGTCGACAGAGTCCTCCCGACTATCCGGCGTCAGAGACCGTTCCGTCTTCAGAGCCATCCCTTTCGCCGGAATCTGCCACGCCCCCGGCAAAGGGGTCTTCGGGAGAGAAAGAGGCTGCTGACGACAAAGGATCCGGCGCTTCCACATCCCCGGGAAAGGGCTCCGCTTCACCGGGGGAGTCAGGATCTTCCGAAACGCTGCCTTCTTCCGGAGCATCCGAGAAGAACGGAGAGATAATGGTGCTGTTCACCAGCGATGTTCATTGCGGGATGGTCGACGGATTCGGGTACGCAGGCCTTGAGCAGATACGTGAGTCCCTTGAAGCCATGGGATATACAACTTTACTTGTAGATGACGGAGACGCGATCCAGGGCGGGGTAACGGGAACCCTCACCAGGGGAGACGCCATTATCAGGGTCATGAACGCCCTGAAATATGACGTTGTGATCCCGGGAAATCACGACTTTGACTATGGAGTGGATCGTTTGATGGAACTGGCAGAGATGGCGGATTTCCCCTACATATGCTGTAATTTCAAAAAGGAGGGAAAGCGCGTCTTTCCGGATCATCTGGTCAAAGAAGTCTGCGGCGTGAAGATAGGATTTGTGGGCGTCACCACGCCCCAGACCCTTACCGCTTCCAACCCGAAGATCTTTCTGAATGATAAAGGCGAACCGGTGTATGATTTCAGTCAGGACGAAACCGGCGAGGGGGTTTATTCCGCTGTCCAGTCCGCCGTGGATTCAGCAAGGGCGGAGGGGGCGGAAGTGGTCTATCTCATGGCTCACCTTGGAAATGAAAGCGTGTGCCGCCCATGGACGTATGCGGATGTCATTTCCAATACCACGGGGATCGACGCCGTGTTTGACGGCCACAGTCACGACACGGAACAGGTCACCATGAAAAATAAGGACGGCGCCGATGTGAAACGCGTCGCCGTGGGATACAAGCTGAATTGTATCGGGTACAGCCATGTGACAGCCGATAAGACCGTAGCCGAAACCGATGCCTGGAGCTGGCCCAATCAGGACGGCATGACGAAGCTTATTATGATCCGGAACAGAATTTCCGCGGAAATCGAGAAGGTCCAGGCTAAAGTGGACGAAAAGAAAAATGAGGTCATTGCCAAAAGCGAAGTCGAACTGACGATAGACGATCCCGTGGCAAAAGATGAGAAAGGTCAGCCTGTTAGGATGGTGAGGCGCGCCGAGACAAATCTGGGCGATCTGTGCGCCGATTCCCTCAGGGATCAGCTGGGAACGGATATAGGGATAACAAATGGCGGAAATGTCAGAAACTCAGTTGACAAGGGAGACATCACCTATGGAGAGATATTGGACGTATGTCCCTTTATGAGTACCGCGTGCGTGGTGGAGGCAACAGGGCAGCAGATCCTGGATGCCCTGGAGTGGGGAGCGCGCTCAGTTCCCGACGAGTGCGGGACTTTTCTCCAGGTATCCGGCATGAGCTATGATATAGACGTATCCGTGCCAAGCTGCTGCCTTCAGGATGAGCGGGGTATGAATACGGGATTTAAGGGTGAACGGCGCGTGAAAAATGTCACGGTCGGAAACGAACCCATAGATCCGAAAAAGACATACACGGTCGGCAGCACCAATTTCGTGCTTCTGGAAAACGGAGACGGAATGACCGCATTTAACGGGGCAGCGCTTTTGGAGGATAACGGAAAGGTGGACAATCAGATACTGATCGATTACATTGCCGGTACTCTTGGCGGTGTGGTGGGCGAAGAGTACGCCGACCCGTACGGCGCCGGAAGGATCAGGATAGTCGGAGAATGAAAGCTTCACGCCCCGGCGGCACATCCGGACCGTATTGCTTTTCGGCAAATAAAGACCGTAAGGACGATCATACGCGGAGACGGTCCGTTTGCGGGCCCGGTCTGCTTGCAGGCGCAGAGGATTTATCATAAAATGATACATTGGCGGTGAAAAGACGGAATTCCCGGACTTTATGCGATTCGGTTTCCCGGGATGATTCCTGAATTGTTTTAGATTATGACAGATCCCTTAAGGGGATCCCGGAGAACTAATGGGGAAAACAGATCCCGGTGAATACAGTGGGATGAATGCGGGGCAAACTGCCTCCGGTAATGCTGTTAATACAGAAATAACCGATACCAACGATCCAAAGACGGCCCGCAGAGCCGGCTCCCGGAAGGCCGGTAACTCCGGCTTTATCAAGCAGGCGGGGATACTGGCCATATCCGGCGTTATAGTAAGGATAATAGGCATCCTGTACAGAAGCCCCCTTGCTGCCGTTATCGGTGACGAGGGCAACGGTTACTACGGCTATGCCTACAATATCTATACAAATATCCTGCTGATATCCTCATACAGCATTCCATCCGCCATGTCCCGCGCCATGGCCGGGAAACTGGCCAGACGCGAATACAGAAGCGCAGACCGTATGTTCAGGGGCGCTTTGATC